>CAZAMS010000059.1:0-5806 GCA_964486305.1 uncultured Aestuariivirga sp. | reverse complement strand
GGGAAGGCATCCCCGGCCCAGGTGGCAGGCCCTGGTCCAACACCACGATCCGTGGCCAATCCAAGCGTGGCACTGGCATTTTGAACAACAGCCTCTACATGGGCCTGCTTGAATGGAACAGGTGTTCCTATGTGAAGGATCCCGCCACGGGCAAAAGGGTCGCCCGGCCCAACCCACCAGAAAAGTGGGAGACCTGCATGGTACCGGAACTGCGAATTGTTGATGATGACATCTGGCACAGTGTCAAACAGCAACAAGCAAAAATAAGGCTCAGCTTGCGTGGCCAAGCCGGTATCAAGGCTGGCGCCGCGCGCCATGATCTCTATTCCACCCACCGGGCACGCTTTCTCCTGTCCGGCATTCTGAAATGTGCCGATTGCGGCGGTAATCTCGTCATCATGGGAAAAGACAGGTTTGGCTGTTCAACCAGGCGGCGCCAGGGAACCTGTAGCAACGCCCTGAACATCACGCGGCAGTCAATCGAGGCCCGTGTTCTGGTCGGCTTGAAGGAGCGGCTGGTCACGCCGGAACTGCTGTCGGTCTTCATCAAGGAGTTCCAGGCCGAATATGCCCGGCTCAGATCCGAAGCCCTGGCATCCCATGATCAGACCACCAAGCTCGTTGCTGACGTCGAAAAGAAGATAAAGGCGATCATGGTGGCGATTGAGGACGGTTTTTACCAACCGGAGATGAAGGGCCGGATGGACGCCCTGCTCGCCGAGAAAGCCAGACTGCTGGAAAGGGCCTCGTTTGGGGAACTGGCTGAGAAAGTGGTCCTCCACCCTCGCATGCACGAACTTTATGCCCGCAAGGTCCGGGAGCTTGAAAGCCTCTTTCAAAAGGGCGGGGCAGTGGGGCAGGCGGCCATGGAGACCATTCGCTCACTTATAACGAAGGTGACGGTTGGGCCCATAAACGCGAACAATGGCTATGATGCCGTTCTACACGGTGATTTGGCGGCAATCCTGGGGGCCTGCGACCAGGCCAAAGGGCCAGACTTGAGGGGAAGTCGACCCCCCGGGGAAAGCTCCCCAGGGAGTCAACTATCTGTGGTTGCGGGAGCCAGATTTGAACTGACGACCTTCAGGTTATGAGCCTGACGAGCTACCGGGCTGCTCCATCCCGCGTCAAGACGCGAGGCGGTGTGTAGCACACCCTGAGCCCTTGGGAACCCCCAAGTTAAGTTTATTTGCGATCCGATGACAAAACGTGGAATTTGCCGCAAGGTGAGTCCAATTCTGGATCAACCCAGGACGGCTTGCGCAGTGTTTAAGGACGAAGCATGGAAAACAAACTCGCTCTCATCACCGGCGCATCGGGTGGCATCGGCGAAGCCTTTGGGCATGTGCTGGCAGCCGAAGGCTATGACTTGATCCTAGTTGCCCGCAGGGACCAGGAACTGCACCGGGTCAAAGGTGTGATCGCGGCCAAGAATCCGGTTGCCGTCCATGTCATGGCCCTTGATCTGAGCGAGATCGGAGCAATTGAAACATTGGCGGCTGAGATGGCAAATCGAAATCTGGTTCCTTCAATCGTTGTCAACAACGCAGGTTTTGGTCTCACTGGATTTTCTGCTGAACTCTCACGGGAGGAGCAATTGAGCATGATTGATCTCAATGTGCGGGTGTTGACTGACCTAACCTTGCGCTACTTACCTAGCATGATTGCCAGCAAATCCGGCGGGATCATCAATGTGGCCTCGATTGCAGGTTTCATGCCGGGCCCGATGATGGCGGTTTATTTTGCCACGAAGAATTATGTGCTGAGTTTCAGCGACGCTCTTGCCTCGGAACTTAAGGGTACGGGCGTTACGATTACAACGCTTTGCCCCGGCACGGTGAAAACGGCTTTCCAGGCGCGCGCCGGCCAGAATGACCGGAGCTCTACCAAGTCAGCGTTTGATGTGGCCAGCCAGGGGTGGGCAGGGTTCAAGGCCAAGCGCCGCGTGGTCATTCCAGGCGTTTTCAATCAGCTGGTGGCCTATGGCCTGCGCATCACGCCGCGGCGCATTTCACTTCCATTTGTAAAACAGGTTATGGGCAGGCGTCGCGCGACGTGAATGGCAGTCATGAATTCTTCATCGAAAAATAAAATCTTGATCATCGTCCACCAGGAAACCTCAACGCCGGGGCGCATTGGCATGATGCTCAAGGCCATGGGATTTGTGCTTGATGTACGCAGGCCTTGCCTTGGAGATGCCCTGCCTGAAACCATGGATGAGCACGCGGGTGCCGTAATCTTTGGCGGCCCCATGAGTGCCAATGATACGGAACCTTGGATTGCCCGCGAGATCGACTGGATTGGCGTGCCGCTGAAAGAACGTAAGCCATTTCTTGGCGTGTGCCTTGGCGCGCAGATGCTGGCGAAGCATTTGGGAGGAACTGTAGGCGGCCATGCGGAGGAGCGCGTTGAAATTGGTTACTATCCCATTTATCCGGTGAACGGCGGTGACGGCATTCGTGAGTGGCCGCGGGAAGTTTACCAATGGCACCGCGAAAGTTTTACCTTGCCGCGAGATGCGAAGCTTTTTGCCAGAGGCGAGCATTTTGAAAATCAGGCCTACCGCTATGGGCCTTCCGCCTATGGCATTCAATTTCATCCGGAGGTCACGCGCCTCACGATGCATCGGTGGGTTGTTTCGGGGGCTCACCGATTTTCTTTGCCCCACGCGCAACGGGCGCCGGAACATCTGGCAGGGAATCTGATTCATGATGCGTCGGTGAAAAGATGGTTGTCACAGTTTTTGGAACGCTGGCTCATACAGGCTCCAAAAATAATGCAGGAAACGGCTTAATCGGTCGAAGCGGCACAGCGGATAAACCTGCTGTTAAGCACTTTCGCGTGGTTTAGAAACGCTTTCGAAACCCTGTTGCCCCATGATGAACCCATGACACGCAGAACCTTAGCGGGGGATGTGTCAGGGCCAGTCCGGGATTTTGGTAATGCGTACCTGGACGCCCAGTGTGTTTGCGGGGAGTCTCCAGTTGAGGCTCCTCGTTTTATTTTTGTTGACCAGTTCTCTTGTTCAATAGTCGGATCAGGAAGTTTTCTTCCGCCACAGCTGATAACCATTTGCGGCGATGCCTGATTCAATTGCCTCACGGCGCAGTCCATGGGGCGGGACCTGATCGGGGCGCACGACGCCAACGCCAGCCCAGGGACCAAATTTTTGCGGAAGGCTGACGCCAGCCGATTCCATTGCGAAACCATGCAATGCGGCAGATTTCTCCGAGCGAAACATGAAGAGATTGGATTTAGCTGTCATTGTAGCTCTCCTTTATCGAGGTGAAAATAAAGCCGCGCTCCCCTTGCGAAGAACACGGCCCCTCTGGATCGGTGCTTACAACTCAACTACAAACGTCAAGGAGAGCCGACCCATTCTGTCCTCACCCGACGCCGGTACATCCGCGGTCGACTGGTTTGAACGAGATTATTCAGATCACGGTCACTTTAAGTCGAATCGACTTAAAGTGACAAACGTGATCGTCTATTCAATGCTGGCGCGTGATCGGACGGAAAACCGGAAGTCCACTTTTCCTGATCACGCGCTGGTATTAGTTGGTTACCTGCAGGCGATCGGCTGATGCCTTGCCGGTGCGCTTGTCGGTAGCGATCTCATAGGAAACCTTCTGGCCTTCATTGAGTCCGCTCAAACCGGCGCGCTCTACTGCGCTGATGTGGACGAACACATCGGTTGAACCGGTGGTTGGCTGAATGAAGCCGAAGCCTTTTTGCGCGTTAAACCACTTTACTGTACCTGTTTGCATAATTCTTCCTTTCAAGACGAAATGCTTAGTGCTGCGCACGTACACTATGCACGGCGCAACTTGTCGATGTTTTGGAAATAAGGGGAGGGCTGAAGCACTTTGACTTGAAAAGCGCGAAGCCGAGCCAGTCGGCCGAAACTCGATAGGGTTTATATGGGCGCTTCTGCGCCGGATTACAAGCCCCAATGGTTAATGCCCTTTAAATGGGTGAGCGCGTGATGGTCTTGACGGTTCCACGCTGATTGCCGGACATCTTCGCGATCTCGCGATCCTGCGCCATGATCAGGGTCTTGGCATGATCGTCGCCATCGGAATCTGCCAGATCGCTTGCGGCAACTTTCCGGCGCGAACTCCTGGCGCCATCCTCATAGATCACGTCGAAGAGAATGACGCTGTCATCCACGCGCGGTTTTTTCTTGGCCATAATGTCTGCTTCTCTCTCACCACAAGCCGGGCAATTCCTGTTGCCGTGGCCCAGGGGCATGTTTGAGTGTGAGCTGGGGTTTGTTCTTATTTCAGCGGTTTGTCGAGGAGTTTCGAAGTTTGGGAAAATGGTGCCACTTAGGTGATACGGACACCTGACCGCCATCATTACGAATTAGTTTCTTAGTGATTGGAAGGGTTTGCAATCAACGTGAAGGATCTGGACAGCTCATTGATGTGACGTGGTTTTCGATTAGAGGGATTTTGAGTGGGTTTTCATGTATTTAGGCGCAGCAACTCACAGTCTAGCCCATGCATTAGATTCAGCTGTCCAATCCGGCGATAGCAACCGGAACATCCTGCCATTCCTCGCCGGAGGCCGTAATGCATGATATTCCCCTGGTGTCGGTTATCACCATGGTCCAGGTGCCTTGCGGGGACATGAAGATTTCCATGACCGCCGTGGAGTTCACCACACCCATGACGCGCCGGGTTTCCTTGAACTTGTCTCCGAGGACTTCGACAATTTTGTCATGGTTGCCACACTGAGGGGCGGCTTCGGCTTTGCCGGCAATGCCGACGAGCAAAATTGCGGCGAAGGCTGCCACAAGACTCAATGAACAGGTCTGGGCAAACATCTTGGGTCTCCATCTTCGCTAAAACTGCTTGTTGCAGTGGGTCCAAGATGGCAGTTTTGCGCCTGCCCAAATATGACCCAGGTCACAACTGTCCAAATAAAAACGATTTGGGAAGCCCCATCCTGAATTTTCCCCGGGGGACATCGTTCCGATGTTCGTGACTTCCGGAGTGTCGTGACACTTGCGCCAAATTTTTGTCCAGTCGCTAGTATGTGGGGCAGGATATCCGATCGATTTCTTCGGCAGATCTGTATTCACAGGAAGCCCAGAAGACTGTGTGAGAAGTGTAACTTCGATTACATCCAGGCCAAGTGGGGCGATGGTAAGCGTGGTTCGAGCAGCATAGCTCGCTTAACTTAACCTACAGGAGGAAATTATGAAGAAGATCTATGCTACTATTCTTACCGTCGCAGCTCTCTCGAGTGCGGCGTATGCAAACAACCGCGGTTATGAGCTGCGCGATTCAGATACTTACTTTGGTAAGTATTCAACGCAGTTGAAGGACCAGGCTACCAAGGAGTCCATGACGGTGGTTTCGCCACTTGCCATAGACGAAAATGCTCCCGGATTGACCAATTTCGAGCGCATGAAGAAGATCTCCGAAGAAAACGATCACGGCCGCCACTAGCAGCCTAACGATCTATCGATAGAGGCCGGGCACGTTGCCCGGCCTCTTCGCTTGAAGGATACCTGCCGACAGGGTTGCCACTCCGGATATTGCCCGGTGTCAATTTCCGCGGATTTGGCGTAGATTTCAGCATAGTATTGCAGACTAAAGCAGAACGGATCTCCCGTGACAGCATCCACCCCGAAATCTGGATCAGCCGACCGAGTGGTGCCCATGTCCCGGCTTTTTCGCGGCATCACGGATGAGGCGCGCCAATTGATCCTGACTTCAGCCCTGCCGCTCACCCTCAAGAAAGGCCAGCGCCTCTTCGAGCGAGGGGATCCGGGCGGGACCATGTATGTGGTGGTGGA
>CAZAMS010000058.1:0-7139 GCA_964486305.1 uncultured Aestuariivirga sp. | reverse complement strand
CGATTCAAATGCAACATCAGAAATGGCCGAACGCTTTGCCAATCTGGTAAATGTCTGGAATAAATCACATGCGTAGAACATGATGATGAGCTGACGAAATATGCCTACCTTTTCCTCTCTCCAGTGGAGAGAGGAAGGGGCCCGCGCGGGAACCGCGTGGGAAGGTGAGGGGGAGCAGGTGATTCAATTTATTGACCTGCTCCCCCTCACCCTCCCATTGCTTCGCAACGGGCCCCGCCCTCTCTCCCAAGGAGAGAGGGAAAATCATGACTGCTTCAATCAAAAACTAAATTGCTCTAGCAGAGATGAATCAGTCACAGCGCATCAAGTTTACACCCGCATGGGCATCAAAACATAGAGGGCCTGTTCGTCACCGGGGTCCTTGACGATGGTGGGCGAGCCCGCATCGGCCAGCAGGAAACTGATGTGATCGGATTTCACCTGGCCTGCCACATCGAGCAAATAGCGGGCGTTGAAACCGATATCGATGGGATCATGGGCGTATTCCACGGGCATCTCTTCTTCGGCGGAACCTGAATCCGGATTGTTGACCGTGAGGGTCAATTTGCCAGCGGCAATATTGAGCTTCACGGCGCGGCCCTTTTCCATGGAAATGGTCGAAACACGATCCACGGCATCGGAGAAGGTTTTGGTATCAACATCGAGGACCTTGTCGTTGTTGCGGGGGATGACCCGTTCATAGTCCGGGAAGGTGCCATCGATCAGCTTTGAGGTCAGAACAAGATTGCCGACGGTGAAGCGGATTTTGGACGAAGACAGCGCGATTTCAACCTCGCCGTCTTCGCCTTCCAGCAGTTTCACCACGTCAAGCACGGTTTTGCGCGGCACGATAATGCCGGGCATGCCCTTGGCGCCCTTAGGGAGCGCCACCTGGGCCTGGGCCAGGCGGTGGCCATCGGTTGCCACGGCGCGCAACAGGGAACCTGCCGCCACTTCGTGCAAATAGATTCCGTTCAGGTAATAGCGGGTCTCTTCAGTTGAAATGGCAAAGCGGGTTTTCTCGATGAGGCCCCTGAGGTCGTCAGAGGCGAGCGAAAATGTATTGGCCAGTTCGCCACTGGCGAGATCGGGAAAATCCTCCGGCGGCAGGGCCTGCAGCGAGAAGCGCGACTTGCCGGCGAATATCGAAACGCGGCCGGCATCGGGGCCCTGATCAATTTCAAGCTGGGCGCCTTCCGGGAGTTTCCGCACGATGTCGTAGAGCATGTGGGCTGGAACCGTGGCGGCACCTTCCTTGCCCACTTCGGCGCTGACGGTTTCGACTATTTCAATATCGAGATCGGTTGCCGTCAGACGCAGGTTGGCACCTGCCGCCTGAATGAGAACATTGGACAGGATCGGAATGGTGTTGCGCCGCTCCACCACACTTTGCACGTGATTGAGCGCCCTGAGAAACGAAGTTCGTTCAATCGTCACGCGCATAACGGAAATACCCCTGTCCTTGAACCCAACCCTTGGCTGGGCCGGAAACAATGGCCCGAAAGTGCGCGGCTTTCAAGACTTCCCTTGTGGATAAACTACTGTTGCTCAACCAGGCGGATCAACAGGGCCACTTCCTTGGCCAGCCTGTCATCAGTCTTGATCTGGTCATCAATCTTGCGCACCGCGTGGAGCACGGTTGAATGGTCCCTGCCTCCGAACCTCCGGCCAATTTCCGGAAGCGAGCGCGAGGTCATCTTTTTGGCAAGGTACATGCCGACCTGGCGGGGCACCACAATGGAGCGGGCGCGGCGCGGCGAGAGGAGATCGGTCCGCGCCACATTGAAATGACGGCCAACGATCTTCAGAATATCGTCAATCTTGATCCGGCACTGGTCCGGATTGGCCGACATGTCGCGCAGGACCATGGAGGCAAGATCAAGTGTGATCGGGGCCTTGTTGAACTGCTGATAGGCGACAAGCCGGTTCAAGGCGCCCTCAAGCTCGCGGCCACCGCCGGTAATCCGGTTGGCCACAAATTCCAGGACATCGTCAGGGAGCATCACCGAATGGTCCCGGCTGTTCATTGCTACGTAACGCCCAAGAACAATTTTGCGGCGCAATTCCAGATCAGGCAGCTCGATATCAATGACAAGGCCACCCATGAGCCTGGAGCGCATTCGCTGGTCAATGGTATCAAGCTGGGAGGGCGGAACATCCGCGGCCACAATCACTTGCCGCCTCGAATCCACCAGGGAATTAAAGGTGTGGCAGAATTCCTGCTGCATGGTCTTGCCCTGCAGGAACTGGAAGTCGTCAATCAGGAGCACATCAACGGACTGGAACTGGTCCTTGAAGGAAATCGTATCACGCTGGCGAAGTGCTTGAATGAAACTGTACATGAAACGCTCGGCGGTGAGGAACAGCACCTTGCGCTCGGGATGAATGTCGCGAATGCGGTGGCCAATGGCATTCAGCAGGTGGGTTTTGCCAAGGCCCGCGGCGGAATGAATAAACAGGGGATTGAAGGTGACCGGTGCCCCATGGGCGGCATCGGTGACCCGGCAGGCTGCCGCGTGGGCCAATTGATTTGAGGTCCCCACCACAAAACTGTCGAAGGTCTGGGCTGAATCGAGAGACGTGTTACGCTCGCCCTGGCTCAGAAAGTTGGCATTCGGGCTGGGGTTTCCACGCTGCTCATCAAATGATGCACGGGGTTTTTCAACGGGCCGCTCGGCAATTTCGGCAACACGGGGTGGTGTCACCTGGCCGCGCACCCGCACTTGAACCGCATCAAGCTGGCCAAATTCGGTTTCGGCGATTTTCTGCAGCTTGGCCACATAGTGGTTTTCAATCCAGCTTTTCAGAAAGCGGGTTGGAACCGACACGATGAGCTTCAGGTTGCAGCAATCTTCCGCATCCATGCGGCCAAACCAGCTGGTAAAGAGATCGTCCCCCAATTCAGCGCGCAGCCTTTGCAAGACGCGCTGCCATTTCTGCTTCAAGTCATAATTCTGCTTCAGGTCAACTGCTAATTCAGTCATTTTTCCGTGCACTCTCTCGTTGCATTGTTTCAATTCAAAATTCTGGTGACGCTTCAGACATAAAAATCCGGCATCGTTCCCAGCCTTTAAGAACAACCCCACGCCTGTACGACGCCTCAAACCTACAACTTGGAGAACCTACCCGCCCTTAAACGCCCAAATCAGCTCCGTGTCAGAAAATATCCCCACATTCTGACATTTCATTTTACGCATCCCTTTGGTGCCATACTTCGCTGCTTCCAGGCCATCCATCGGCAGCGTTAAGGGGGAACCTACAAAAGCAAAGCAACACACTGCAAGATGAATCCTGCGTTGTTCCGTACACGGAGCAAGCCGGTGGACACGGCAGTTTTTGGCGAAATTTGCTAATTTTTGCTAACTCCATGATGTGCCTTTGTGAATCACGCCCCATGGAAGGGCTTGCGGAAAATCCAGTGCATTGCAACATCAAAGAAAAGAGACCGACGGATTGGAGCAATCAGGCACGGAATGGCGCGAGTGGCATCGCCCTTCGCCCAAGTCTTTGTATTACAATTAAAAAATGTGTCAAAGATTGTCAGTCAGCGGACAAACAAAAACGCGCCGGAACAATTCACGGCGCGTTTTCAAAAAGATATGTGGATAAATATCAGCCGATGAGCGCCCGGATGCGGCTGACAAGGCGTGAAACTTTACGTGAGGCTGTGTTCTTATGGAAAACACCCTTCTGCGCACCACGCATGAGCTCTGGCTCTGCGGTCTTCATCGCCGTTTCTGCGGCCTGCTTGTTTCCTGTGCTGATCGCCTCTTCCACTTTGCGCAGAGAGCTGCGAACCCGGCTTACCCGGTTCTTGTTTACTGTGGCGCGACGGGCGGAAACCCGCGTTGCCTTCTTTGCCGACTTCGTATTGGCCATTTAATTTTCCTGATCACTTTAAAAAACGGGTCAAACAAACCGGAATAACATAAAAGCTATCAGCGGTTTGCCGATAGCCCAGAAGTTCCGGTCAATTGAGATGGGCGGCTTATAACGAGGCTTGGGCAGCACGTCAATTGCCTTCTAGATCACGGTCCCTTTAGGTCGACCCGACCTAAAGGGACCGTGATCGTCGGTTTAATGTTGGCGCGTGATCGGACGGTTAACCGGTACCCACTTAACCTGATCACGCGCTGGACTGGGGTTAAAACGGCCAATTTATGGGGATGACTTGGGCTTTCCAAAGCCTAGGCAGATCGGCTAGAGCATGATGCGCCATGGCGCATTGAAAGGAACAGGCAATGTATAGCGAGACGCGGCCCTGGGGTTCATTTTATATTCTGGATGAAGGCGCAGGCTTCAAGGTGAAGCGCATTGCGGTCAATCCGGGGGGGCGCCTTTCATTGCAGAGCCACAAGCACCGGGGCGAGCATTGGACGGTGGTTACGGGCATTGCGACGGTTACGGTCGGAGACAAGGTTCAGGATCTCTCGCGTTCGCAACATATTGATATCCCCAGGGGTGACAGGCACCGGCTGGAAAATCTCAGCAGCGGGATTGTTGAAATCATCGAAGTTCAGTTCGGCGACTATCTCGGAGAAGATGACATCATCCGCTATGATGATGTCTACAATCGCACATGAGCAGTCGCATCGGCATTGATCTCGGTGGCACCAAGATTGATGCCGTGACACTTTCGGCCACGGGCGAAACGCTTTTTGAAAAGCGCGCGGCAACGCCTAAAACGTATGACACTGCCGTCGCGGCTATACGCGATCTCGTACTCGCGGCGGGAGACGGCAGTGTTGGCATAGGTTCGCCTGGTTCCAATTCGCGCAAAACAAATTTGTGGCGCAATTCAAATCTTCTCTTCTGCAATGGCAGGCCGTTTCAGAGTGACCTAGAAGCAGCCATCGGGCGCAGCGTGCGAATGGAAAACGACGCGAATTGTTTTGCATTGTCGGAAGCCATTGATGGCGCTGGGCAGGGTTATGCGGTTGTAGCGTTCTTCACGGTGGGAACGGCGCTCGGCGGCGGCCTTGTTGTTAATGGCAAGCTGATCACCGGCGCCAATGGCGAAGCGGGTGAATTTGGCCACACGGCCCTGCCCTGGCCCAATGAAAGCGAATGGCCGATGCTGTCTTGCTTCTGTGGAAAGAAGGGATGCGCTGAACAGTATGTATCGGGCACGGGCCTGCAGCGCGATCATCTTCGCGTCACGGGCGAAGACATTACGGGAAAAGAAATTGTTGCGCGGGCGCGGGGCGGTGATGCGAAGGCAATGGCCTCGCTCGCACGCCTGCAGGATCGCTTTGCCAGGATTGCCGCAAACATTGGATGCGTTGTCGACCCCGATATATTTGTAATTGGCGGCGGCCTCAATGAATTGCCGGAACTCGTCGAGCAATTGCCGCCGCTGATCTCGCGCTACAGTTTTTCAGGCACTGCGGCTGCCAAGGTTGTTCGCGCAAGCCACGGCGAAAAAAGCGGCGTGCGTGGGGCGGCAAGGCTATGGGATTAGGCCCTTCGAGGCCCGCGTTCCGCGGGCACCTCAGGGTGAGGTTCTTAAATTTTCGCGTACTGTGATGCGTATTATAATGCGCATTATTGGTTGACTTCTGATACTTACCGACGTATGTATGTGCAGGTGGGCAATGAAACAAACACGCGAAAAGTCATTGCCCGGTTGCAGCGTGAAGGCTGGTTAAAAGTGCATGGCGGGCGCCATGACAAACTCGAGCATCCTTCCCGCCCGGATATTACGCTGATTGTACCGCGCCACCGGGAGCTTTCGCCCGGGGTGGCGCGTAACATCGCGAAGAAAGCAGGATGGATTCGATGACCCAGTATATCGGCATTCTCGACGGCGGCGGAAAGACCTACGGGTTGCGTATTCCAGACCTTCCCGGCTGCTATGGCGGCGGCGCCACGCCGGAAGCGGCCATTGCCGATGCCATGTCTGCCGCACGGGAGTGGATTGCCCAGCGTGAAACCAAAGGCGACGCGCCGCCAAAAGCGCGCACCATGGTGCAAATCCTGAAAGCCGGCGAAATCAACGCAAAGCGGAATGAAGCCGCCGTCATCGTGCCTGTTGTGCTGGACGCAGGCCGCACGGTTCGCGCCAATCTCACCTTTGATGCGGGCCTGCTTGAAGCCATAGATGCCGAAGCTTCACGGCGAGGCCTCACAAGGTCAGCCTTCCTCGCCAGCGCGGCGCGTGAAAGGCTGGAGCTTGCATAATGGCGTGCGGATGAGGGGTGAATGAATTGCCTGAACTCGTCGAGCAATTGCCGCCGCTGATCTCGCGCTACAGTTTTTCAGGCACTGCGGCTGCCAAGGTTGTTCGCGCAAGCCACGGCGAAAAAAGCGGCGTGCGCGGGGCGGCGAGGCTGTGGGGATAAAAAACCATGTTGCAAGTGGAAATCCGAATTGAGCGTCCGGAGGATATTCGTGCGATCTACGACCTCACCAAGCGCGCGTTTGCGCCCATGGCTTTTGCCGGTGGCGATGAACAGGATTTGATTGACGCGGTGCGTGACGCCGGCGCACTTTCGATTTCACTCGTGGCCGAGATCGGCTCCAAGATCGTAGGCCATGTTGCATTCACTCCGGCCAAGGCAGCTGACAACACGCCAGGCTGGTTTGGATTGGGGCCCGTGGCGGTCGAACCCGAATTTCAGCGCAAAGGTATCGGCCTTCTACTTATCAATGAAGGCTTGGACAAACTGCGCGAATGGAATGCGGCGGGATGCATCGTTCTCGGCGATCCCAATTACTATCAACGCTTTGGCTTCCTGCCATTCCCGGCACTGGCTCCAGCAGGCCAGCCGCCGGAATATTTCATGATACTGCTGCTGAGGGAGTCACAACCAAAGGCCGTTGTTGATTTTCATCTGCTATTTTCGGCGGGTGAATCGAAACAAAAATGATGGCGGCCAAGGTTGTGCGCGCCCAACACGGTGAAAAAAGCGGTGTGCGAGGTGGTACGAGATTGTGGGATTGATGCCTGATCAATTTTGTTTGAATCGAAGCTCCCCTGTTTTCCTTCTCCCCTGTGGGGCAGGGCTGTCCGGGGAATTTCAGGCATAAGAGAACTCGAATTGGATAGCACCGTGACTTGCCGCTTTCTTTGCGGTGGAGGTTCCGGGAGGCTGATCGAGTCTGGCGAGCGGCCTGGTGGAAAAGGTGTTGCGTTTGAT
>CAZAMS010000057.1:0-3137 GCA_964486305.1 uncultured Aestuariivirga sp. | reverse complement strand
GGCCTCATCGACGCTGAGCATGGCCTGAGCATGCTCAAGGGCTTCAAGTTTTTTTCCGAGATCGTCGAGTTTGGTGAAGGACATGAGGGGCTCGCTATGTTTTTTGTAGTGTCGATGCATCATTTCCTTACCTCACCCCTGCGTTAGCGGGGGAGAGGTGGATGCGAAGCAGACGGAGAGGGGGTGCTGGCCGGAGATTCAATGGCCAACACCCCCTCTCCGTCACGGGCTTCGCCCGCGACACCTCTCCCCCATTTTCAATGGGGGAGAGGATTAAGGGGCTTACCGTTTTGCCTTTTCCATTTCGCCGACAAAGCGGGTGAAGAGGTAGTGACTGTCCTGCGGGCCGGGAGAGGCTTCCGGGTGGTATTGGACGGAGAAGACGGGGCGGCCATCAAGGGCGAGGCCTGCGTTGCTGCCGTCGAAGAGCGAGACGTGGGTTTCGGTGACGCCTTTTGGCAGGGTGTCACGGTCCACGGTGAAGCCGTGGTTCATACTTGTGATTTCAACCTTTCCGGTGGTGAAATCCTGCACGGGGTGATTGGCGCCGTGGTGGCCCTGGTGCATCTTCTTGGTTTTGGCACCAAGTGCCAGGCCCAGCATCTGGTGGCCGAGGCAGATGCCGAAGATGGGCTTGCCGGAGGCGACGAGCTTCTGGATTTCGGGCACGGCGTATTCGCCGGTTGCCGCCGGGTCGCCTGGACCGTTGGACAAGAAGATTCCATCCGGGTTCATGGCCAGAATATCGTGGGCACTCGCGTTGGCGGGAACGACGGTGACATCGCAGCCCACGCTCGTGAGGCAACGCAGGATATTGCGCTTCAGGCCGTAGTCGATGGCGACGACCTTATATTTGCCGCCATCTGCCGTGGTGTAGCCCATTGTCCAGTCCCAGATTTTTTCATCCCAGTCCATGCGCTGGGTCAGTGAGACATCCTTGGCGAGGTCGAGGCCCTCGAGGCCGCCCCAGGCCTTGGCCATGGCGAGCAATTTTTTCACATCAAACTTGCCCTTGGCGTTATGGGCGACGACGCCGTTGGGCATGCCCTTGTCGCGAATGAGGTTGGTGAGTTCGCGCGTATCCACACCGCTGAGGCCGATGATGCCGCGGGCCTTCAGCCATTTGTCGAAATGCTTGGCCGAGCGGTAATTGGCTGGTTCGGTGATGGGGGCCTTGACGATGCAGGCCTTGACCGCGGCGGAGGCGGCCAAATTCGTGGTTTCAAGGTCGTCGTCATTGGTGCCGACATTGCCGATATGGGGGAAGGTGAAGGTTATGATCTGGCCGGCATAGGAGGGATCGGTCAGGACTTCCTGATAGCCGGTCATGGCGGTGTTGAAGCAGACCTCGCCTACGGCTTCGCCCTCCGCACCAAAGCCCTGGCCTTCGATGACGGTGCCATCGGCGAGGACCAGCAGGCCGGTCACGCGGGGCGTTTCCCAATCGCTGAACTGGGCGCGCGGCTTGGCTTTGGCCTTTTTCGGGCTGGGCATAATGGAATCTCCGGAATTTGGCGATGTATGATGGAGCAGGGCCGTGGCGTCAAGGTTGCACCGGCGGGCAATTACGACTATTCAGCGGGTTTTCCCTTAAGGATGAATTCCATGAGCCTGCGTGCCCGCATCAATGACGACCTCAAGACCGCCATGAAGGCGGGCGACAAGCGCAAGGTTTCGGCGCTGCGCCTGATGAATGCGGCGATCAAGGACAAGGACATCAACAGCCGTACCGACGGGCATGATTCCGTGCTGACGGCGGATCCGGGGCTGATTGATCTCTTCGCCAAGATGGTGAAGCAGCGCCAGGAAAGCCTTGGCATGTATGAGCAGGGCGGCAGGCCGGAACTGGCGCAGCAGGAGCGCGAGGAGATTGAGGTTATCCAGAGCTACATGCCGAAGCAGTTGTCTGATGATGAGGCGAAGAAGGCGGTGGCTTCGGTGATAGCTGCTGTTGGGGCAACGAGCGTCAAGGACATGGGCAAGGTGATGGCGGAACTCAAGGCCAAATATTCCGGGCAAATGGACATGGCCAAGGCCGGCGGGATTGTGAAGGGGCTGTTGGGGTAATTTCAACTATCGCAAATTTTCATCATGGCCGTGCTTGACACGGCCATCTTCTTTTGTGGGTCGAAGAAGATGCCCGCGTCGAGCGCGGGCATGATGAGAAATTAAGCTGTGGACGTCACTTTCCCGTATCCACCGCATCGGCGAGTTCGGCGACGGTTGCGAAGTGGTAGTCGGGAATGACGACGTTTGCCACGGCAGGGGTTGCGCCGGAGCCTTGCTTGTTCTTGCGGCGTTCGATCCAGCAGACATGATAGCCCAGGCGTTTGGCCACGGCGATGTCGTGGTACTGGCTTTGGGCCACGTGCAAAAAGTCATTGAATTCGAAACCCTGCACGCTTTGCCTGCCGCGGGCATAGGCGAAGACCTGCGGGTCCGGCTTGTTCCAGCCGACATCCTCCGCCGTCACCAGATCATCGAAGGGCTGCTCCAGCGTTTTGGCGAAATGCGAGAGCGCCCAATTATCCGAATTGGTCATGGCGACAAGGCGGAAGCGTTTGCGCAGACGCTTCAAGGCGGCAACGGCATCGGGGAAGGCGGGCCAGCGCGGGATGGAGAGGCGAAAGCCTTGCACATCTTCTTCCGCCTTCGGCAGGCCAAGCTTCGCCGCCATCTCGCGATACATGGGCGCCATCATCGAAGGGAAGGGCAGGCGCGGGGTTTCGTGATGCTGCCGGTCCTCGGCAATCGCATAGGCCTCAAGGATGACATGCGCGCTTGTGGTTTTAGATTTCCCCTGCACGTAATCCAAAATGCCGGTTTCAAAATCGATGAGGGTGCCGACCACATCAAAGGTCAGCACTTTACGGTCGGTCAATGGCATTTAATTTTCCCGTCAAACAATCTTCGTCGTGACTTTCACGTTCTTCCGGATCGCGTTGGAATAGGCGCAGGCGACATGGGCCTTCTTGACGAGTTTTGCGGCTATCGCCTTGGGCACACCGGGGAGGCTGATGTCCAGTGATACAGCGATGCCGAAACCCTTCTTGTCGGAGCGGGGGCCGAAGCTCACATGTGCCGTGATGGACGAGTCGGGAGAAATCGGTACGGTTTTCTTTTCCTTGCTGCTGACA
>CAZAMS010000056.1:0-6958 GCA_964486305.1 uncultured Aestuariivirga sp. | reverse complement strand
GCGGCTGCGGCGAAGGGCGGCTTCTACAAAATAACTGGCGAAGGTGTTTTACAGCTCGGTGCAGATGGTTCCCATAAGCCAATTGCGCGGCAGCTCGGCGCGATACAGCTTTCTGATATCAAGCGCCTGGGCAAGCCTTTGGCCAAGAATGCCTCTGCCAGTGTCTGGGATGTGGGCGACGGCGTTGCCTGCCTTGAATTCCACAGCAAGATGAACACGCTTGATCCTGATAGCCTTACGATGCTGATGCAGGCCCTTGAGATTACCGGCAAGGGCATGCGTGCGCTCGTTATTCATAACGAGGGAGATAATTTTTCGGTTGGGGCCAATATTGGATTGGCCCTGTTTGCCGCCAACATTGGCGTGTGGCCCACGTTGGACCAATTGATTACCCAAGGTCAGTCGGTCATGCGCGCGCTCAAATATGCAAAGTTCCCCGTGGTGGGAGCGCCCAGCGGCATGGCCTTGGGCGGCGGCTGTGAAATTCTGCTCCACTGTTCGGCCGTGCAGGCCCATGCGGAAACCTACATGGGCCTCGTTGAAGTGGGAGTTGGCATAATTCCAGCCTGGGGCGGCTGCAAGGAAATGCTGATCCGTAACCAGCCCGGCCCCCGAGAGCCTCAGGGGCCCATGCCCGCTGTGATGGCGGCCTTCGAGCAGATCTCCCTGGCTAAGGTTTCTAAATCCGCCGCCGATGCCAAGGAGATGAAACTTCTGCGCAAGACCGATGGCATCACCATGAACCGCGACAGACTGCTGGCCGATGCCAAGGCCCTGGCGCTCAAGATGGTGGCCGCTGGCTACAAGCCGCCCGATCCCGTAGAGCTTCGCCTGCCCGGAGCCACGGCCCGTGCGGCACTCAAGCTTGCCGTCGATGGCTATGTCTTGCAGGGGCTGGCGTTCCCCCATGATGTCGCCGTCGCGGGCCACCTCGCCAATGTGCTCTCCGGCGGCGACACGGATCTGATGGATACGGTTGATGAAGACCGCGTGATGAAGCTCGAGAAGCGGGCCTTCATGGCGCTTGTTAAAACCGTGCCAACCCTGGCGAGAATGGAAGCCATGCTGGCCGACGGCAAGCCCCTGCGAAATTGAGATCATGTTTGAATTCAAGTCTAAAAATTTCTGTCACCCCGACGAAAGTCGGGGCCCAGGCTTTCCGGTTCCGTGCTGGTTGATAGCCTGGGTCCCGGCTTACCGCCGGGATGACAAGAGTTTTTGTATTCATCCGGAATTGAGGTAACCCATGCCTAGCTACAAAGCGCCCCTGCGCGACATGCAATTTATCCTCTTCGACGTTCTGAAAGTGCAGGACTCTGGCAACGCCATGGCCTCCTATGCCGAAGCAGCCCCCGACGTTGTCACCGCAATCCTGGAGGAGGCTGGCCGCTTCTGCGAAAACGTGTTGCAGCCCATAAATCGCAGCGGCGATGAGGAAGGCTGCCACTTCGAGCAAGGAACGGTAACGACACCCAAAGGCTTCAAGGAGGCGTACAACAAATACGCGGAAGGCGGCTGGACCGGCCTCGCCTGCGATCCCCAATTCGGCGGGCAGGGGCTTACATCGCCCGTGAACTTTGCCGTTGAGGAAATGATCTGCTCCGCCAACCTTTCCTTCGGGCTTTTCCCGGGCTTGACGCATGGCGCCTACAACGCACTGCGCGTCCATGCCACCGATGCGCTGAAGCAAACCTATCTGCCGAAAATGGTGTCCGGCCAATGGTCCGGCACCATGTGCCTGACCGAGCCCCAGTGCGGCACCGACCTTGGCCTCATCAAGACGCGAGCCGAGCCCGCAGGCGACGGCTCCTTCAAAATTCACGGTACCAAGATTTTTATTTCTGCAGGCGAGCATGACCTGACCGAGAACATTATTCATCTCGTGCTGGCGCGCCTGCCTGACGCACCGTCCGGCGTGCGTGGCATCTCGCTTTTTGTCTGCCCCAAATTCTTGCCGAATCCCGACGGCGCGGCGGGCAAGAGAAACGCGCTCGCCTGTGGCGCGCTTGAAAAGAAGATGGGTATCAAGGCTTCGCCAACTTGCGTGATGAACTTCGATGGCGCCCGGGCATGGCTCGTGGGTACTCCGCATAAGGGTCTCGCTGCCATGTTCACTATGATGAATGCCGCGCGCCTCATGGTGGGAATTCAGGGATTGGGCGTTGCAGAGGCGGCCTATCAAGGTGCCTTAACTTACGCCAAAAGTCGGTTGCAGATGCGCGCGGTAACTGGCGCAAAATTCCCCGATCAGCCCGCTGACCCCATCATCGTTCACCCGGACATCCGGCGGCTGCTGATGAAGATGAAAGCCATGACCGAAGGCTGCCGCGCCTTGGCGCTGTGGATTGGCCATGAACTCGATATTTCCACAAGCCATCCCGATGCCGAGCGGCGCGAGGCTGCCGACGATCTCGTGGCCCTCATGACTCCAATCGTGAAGTCCATGCTCACCGATCTGGGCTTCAGCGCTGCCAACGACGGCATGCAGGTTTTTGGCGGCCATGGCTATATCCGGGAAAACGGCATGGAGCAGCTGGCGCGCGATGCGCGCATTACCCAGATCTATGAAGGCACCAACGGCATTCAGGCGCTCGATCTCGTGGGCCGGAAGCTGCCGATGGGCACCGGGCGTCTGGCGCGCCGGTTCTTCCATCCAGTGGCGCTCGATCTCGAACGCATGGCAGGTGTGCCGGGCATGATGGATTTCATCATGCCCATGGCCAAGGCCTTTGGCAGGTTGCAGCAGGCCACGCTCTGGCTGGGCAAGGCTGGACTGGCAAATCCCGATGATGCGGGCGCTGCTGCAACGGATTACCTCCGCATGTTCGGGCTCGTCGCCATTGGCTATATGTGGTGCCGGATGGCGGAAACCGCCTTGGCCGGCAAGACCGACAGCTTCTATGGTGCCAAGCTCGAATGTGCTAGGTTCTACATGGCCAAGATTATCCCCGAAACCGGCAGCCTGCTGTCCAGCATCACCGCAGGTTCGGCATCGCTCATGGCGCTCAGCGAAGAGGCCTTCTGAAGCCCTTTTTCGTAATCGGATTCACTTTTCAATCAGCATCGGGCACAGCTTCGCCCTTGGTGAAAACGGTTATGCTGTTTTCGTGGGGTGAGGCACGACGGAGCGAAGCTCCGGCAAATCATGCCAGTGGCATGATTTGAGTGTCGAACGCCCCAACCCCGGACTTGATCCGGGGGAGGGGCCGGGAAGCGAAGGGTTGCGTGAGCGCAGCCTACGCGAAAATGCCGGTCGTGTGGTCCGGCGGTTGACCCGAAGTCCCGCGTCCACGCTCTGGCTTTGTATTTTCATCATTATAATTTTCAACGCTTGCACAAAACATTGCGCATAACCCCTGCTATGGCAGCGGGCATTTCGAAAGAACTGCTTTCGTGGGAAGCAATTATTGAGCTGGTAGATCAGGCGGAACAGAAGGCCGTAGTTGCCAAGCGTTGGGCACTCCCAAAATCCCCGCAATAATGTCTGTGAAAAAAGGAAAAAAACAGGACCGCGCTATGGACACGAATCAAAAATTGGATTCCTGTCATTCACGGCATATTGCCGCTGCAGGAGACGAGAGTGCTGACTGTCTATTGGAACAAGTGCCAGGACGACACTTACTGGCCGCTTGAAAGACTCAAATTCGAAAGCATCAAAGCCGAAGGTGTTTATGTCATTTGGCACGGTGGAACGCTGCCCCGTACTGTAAGGATTGGACAAGGAATTGTTGCTGAGAGACTAAGGGCTCACCGTCTGGATTCAGAGGTCCTGGCCTACAAAAATGGCGGTCTTCACGTTACATGGGCAGCTGTAGCGGCAGCCCAACGTGACGGGGTTGAAAAGTATCTTGCTGATCTTCTCCACCCACGAGTCGGAGATGCCGTTCTGGACGTTCTGCCAATTGTGGTGAACTCTCCATGGGGTTAAAAACGGCCGTGGCCGCTTGACCAGCCAAGATCGCGTCGAGCGTTTCACGGAGCTTCATATATTGATACCAAGTCCACGGTGGCTCTTGCCCCGTGGCGAGCTTCTCGTCTGCCCAAGCACGGGCTTTTTCGAGTTCTTGTCGATTCATCTGACCATCCTCTGTTCTTTATGCTTAACGTCAGGTTAAACAGAAGGTTCCGGACCATTTTTCTGTCTTATTCAAACTGAGACACCACAGGATTTATTCATATTTCTCTCTCTCCCCGATAAATCGGAGAGAGGAAAATCCCACTGCATTGGAACCGACTGGATTCAGTTTTGGCTAACAAAAACCTAACAGAAATTTAAATGAACTTTTAGCACAATTGTCCTAGGTTATTGGGGAAAACAGAGCCGTTGCCCGGGCCATCGGGGCAGGAGGTCGACGCGATGAGCGGCAGCCCCGAAATGAAGATAAACGAGCCGTTTTACCAATGGTGTGTGAGGGGTTTCACGCTGTTGCGCCGCCGCGTTGGCATGAACATATCGGTCCATGCCGAGGACGGCCTGATCGAGAAGGGCCAGATTTTCCAGTTCAACCATTTCGCCCGTTTTGAAACCATTGTTCCGCAATACTTTATTTACCAAGCCACCGGCGCCTATTGCCGCTGTGTCGCCACCCATGAACTTTTCGCGGGCAACGACCGCTTCGCCAAATTGCTCTGGGGTGTCGGCGCCGTGCCCAACAATCACCCGGGACTGCTGGCCTTCCTTGCCGCCGAAATCCTGCGCGGCCGCAAAGTCATCATTTTTCCGGAAGGCGGGATGAACAAGGAAAGGCGGATTGCCGCCGCCCCGGCGTTGCCGTTCCTGGAAACATTGCGCCCTCAATACGGGCATCGCAACGGCGCCGCGGCGCTGGCGGTGGTTCTTGAAATCTTCAAAAAGCGCATCCTGTCCGTGCTTGAGGCAGGTGACCTTGAGCGGCTTGACCGCTGGGTGGCAGCCCTTGGACTTGCCGACCAGACGGCGCTGATCGCAGCGGCCCGCAAACCTTCGCTGATTGTTCCTTCCAACATTACCTTCCACCCCATCCACACTGGCGACAATATTTTGCGCAAGGCGGCGGAATTCTTTCTCAAGGTTGGCGAGAAAGCCAAGGAAGAATTCCAGGTCGAAGGCAACCTGCTTCTGCGCGATACCGATATGGACATCCGCTTCGGCCAGCCGTTTCATCCCGATGTTGCCTGGAACCTGGCGGACCGCATGATACTGAGCCGCATCTTCGAACAGATTGACAGCCTCGATGAGCTTTTCGGCCTCAAGAACACGGCGAGTCGCTGGATTGACCGCATGGCAGCCCTTACCATGCGGCGCACCACGCAACGTTTGCGTGACCTGTGCATGACTGAAATGTATGCTCGCGTCACTGTCAACCTCAGCCATCTCGCATCGCGGCTCATTATGCGCCTCTTGAAGGAGGGTGAAACCGAAATTGAGCGAAGCCGCTTCCACGGACTTCTCTACGCGATTGTCAAGCAGGTGCAACAGCAACCGGGCCTCCATCTGCACCGGACGCTGACCGACCCCGAAGTCTATGATGGCGTTCGCGACGGCACGAGTAAGCCGCTTATACAGTTTTTCGAAACCGCGGCGGCATCGTCATTGATTGAAATCACCGCCAGCCATTACCGGCTGCTGCCGGCCCTGCGTGGACGCAATGGCAGCCGCGACCCGCGCCTCGAGAATGTCGTTCGCGTCTATGCCAATGAAATCGCGGCACTCGAGGGTGTCACAAAGATCGTCGAGCAGGCCGTGCCAGCCGAAGGGGCAGCCCTTGCGCAGCTCCTCTTTGACGATGAGTTGCGCAGCTTCACCAGATGCAAGGAGAGTTTCGCTGCACCCCGCCATGCCGCGATCAACGGCCAGGAAACCGCAAGCCAATCCGGCGAACCCTATTTCATTGTTCCGGCAAGGCCCTCAAAACCCGGGGTGGTTCTTGTCCATGGTCTTCTTGCCTCGCCTGCGGAACTTAAGGCTTTGGGACAGCGTCTTGCAGATATCGGCCACCCGGTTCTCGGCGTCAGGCTGAAGGGCCACGGCACTTCACCCTGGGACTTGCGGGAACGCAGCTGGCAGGACTGGCTCGCCTCGGTGCGCCGTGGTTATGAGATCATGTCACATTTGACGGAAGAGGTGCTCATCGTTGGCTTTGCCACTGGCGCCTCGCTGGCCCTGCACCTTGCAGCGGGCCATCCGCCAGGCCTCGTGGGTGTGTTTTCGGTTTCGGCACCCCTCAGCTTCCGGCCGCGCAGCGTGGCGTTTGCATCCCTGATCCACGGCCTCAACAAGCTCAGCGAATGGGCCTATGTCCAGGAGGGCGTCAAGCCGTTCCTGCCCCGCGATCCCGAGCACCCGGACATTGATTACCGCAATGTGCCGGTGCGCGGCCTGGTCGAGTTGCGCAAGGCCGCCGACGAACTCAATCGCTGCCTGCCGCAGGTCGTCTGCCCCGTAACTATTATTCAGGGCACGGACGATCCAATTGTCGATCCTGCCAGCGCCCGGCTTATCCATGACCGCATCGGGGCAAAGAAGAAGTCGCTGCACATGATTTCGTCACAACGCCACGGCATTCTGCATGAGGATATTGCAGGCACCCAAGCGTTGGTCGTTTCCCTGATTGACGCCTTGGCCTCTCCGCTGACCCAGCCAATACCTCCTCGCGCCCCCATCTTGCCAAAGATCAGCGCGACAATGAACGGCGTGTTCGCTTCGCTGTTGCGCCGCTACGGCAAACGCATCCGCGGGACAAATCCTGTTTAGACTCTAAACTTTCAAGCCAGAACCGAGCTTTTTCTGGCTTTGGTCAATTCTCCGGCAATTCGCCGCTTTCGGCATAAGAAATTCTCTCAGAGTCTGTCCGAAGAGATTACACGGGATTGCATAACTTTCTGAGCATGAGCCTGATCGAGGCGAGGTGGATGAAGGAGAGGCCTTTGCGGTTGAGGCATTCCCAGTCTTTGGCCAGCCTCCGGCAGCGGTTGAGCC
>CAZAMS010000055.1:0-2541 GCA_964486305.1 uncultured Aestuariivirga sp. | reverse complement strand
CGGCCAGCGCCACAAGGACATCAAGAATGGCTTATCTGCGCCGCCAAAACTGACCATCCCCAATATCCTCAATATGATGACCAAGCCCCGCTGGTGCGCCGGAATGCTCGGCACAAAAAATCGCACTTTTGGAAACATTGTTGGCCACGTCAAAGGTGTGGAAGACATGGGCACATTGGCGGAATGGACTCATCACCAGTTTGATCCGACGCTGGATTGGACGTCGGTGGAATTCATCCGCAAGCAATGGCATGGCAAGCTCATCCTTAAGGGTATCAATGATGTGGATGATGCCCTGATCGCCGCGCAGACAGGAGCCGATGCCATCATCGTTTCCAATCACGGTGGCCGCCAGCTTGATGGCGCGCCTGCAACGATTGACATGCTGGGCGCGATTGTGGACGCCGTTGGCGACAAGATTGAAGTGTTCTTTGATAGCGGCATCAGGACGGGGATCGACATCATGAAAGCCATGGCCATGGGCGCTAAGGGCACCATGGTGGGCCGGGCCTATATTTATGGCCTCGGTGCTGGCGGCGAAGCCGGTGTCACCCGTGCCCTCGAAATCCTGAAAGGCGAACTCGATATCACCATGGGCCTGTGCGGCGAAAAGGACATAACAGAAGTTGGCCGCCACAATCTCATGCTGCCGCAACCCGCCTTCGCCATTCCGGCTCCCGCCCGTGCCCCTGCAAAATCGCGTTCAGCCAAACGGTAAGTTCATCGCCGTGTGGAAACCTGTTGACCAGATAACCGCACGTTGGAAGCCCACGGAAGGTGCGGGGCTCGAACATCTGGTGCTTCACGCGAGAGCCGGAGGGTATTTAGCCAAAAGCCAGGTTATCGGTGAGGACGATGGAACTCGCTATGCGTTCACTTACGAAATCCAGATTGAGCGGGACTGGCGGATTTTATCTCTCAGGATTGACTCTATCGACGGCCAAACGCTGACATGCACGTCGCCGTCTCCGGGCATATGGCACGACGCGCCCATCTCAAGGAATTGGATGGCTGCATCGATGTCGATTTTACCTTCACCTGTTTCACTAATACACTGCCGGTGCGGCGCACGGGATTTGAAAAAGGGCAGGCCCGCAGCTTCCGGATGCTCTATGTTTCCTCCGACAGCTTGGAACCGTTAGCCGACGCCCAGAGATATACCTGCATCGAACCGGGCAGATATTTTCTCTATGAGTCCATCGACGGCACTTTTAGGCGTGAAATTGAATTCGATGATTACGGTCTCGTCCGGAACTATCCCGGCCTCTATCAACGGGTCGATTAGCCATGCCCCTTCAAAACCGCGTTACGCCATGGGGTGAGATCGTAGCGGTGCCAGAACATGGGCTCATGATGGGCAATCGCGGCGGCAAGTTCCACCGTGATGACAAGACGCTTGGCAAGCGCCGCTGGGCAAGCCACCACTGGATTTGCTGCGACATGCACTTCAAGAACATGCAGCACGAGGCGATGGGGAAAGGCTATACGTCGCTATTCTTTCTTGATGAAGTTACAGCACTGTCAGCGGGCCACCGCCCTTGCTTCTTTTGTCGAAGAGCAGACGCCAGGAACTTTATTGGTGGTCGCAAGGTAAATGACTTTGACCGCGAGCTTCATCCGCAGCGCCTTGCAAGGCATGAGACCCGTGTCAACGATCTTCCCGATGGAGCGATGATTGAACACGAGGGAAAAGCCTATGCGGTCAAAGGTGCCCTCCTCCTGCAATGGTCCCATTCCGGTTATAAGCTGGCAATTTCCAGGGCTTTGGTTATGAAGGCGAGGCTTTTGACACCGCCACTCATCGTGAGCATTCTGGCGAAGAGCTATCAACCGCGCTGGCATCCGTCAGCCACCACAGGGGAACCGGCATGAAACTTCTGCGTTACGGACCAAAAGGCAAGGAAAAGCCGGGCATTCTGGATAAGGCCGGCAGGATCAGGGACCTGTCGAAAGTAATCCCCGATATCACGGGCGAAACGATTTCTCCCAAGGGCCTGGCCAAACTCAAGAAGCTCAAGCTTGAAACCCTCCCGCTTGTCCGCGGCACCCCGCGCATTGGCGCCTGCGTGGCAAATTCGCAGAAATTTGTGGCCATCGGCCTGAACTATTCGGATCATGCCGCCGAATCCGGCCTGAAAGTTCCGCCGGAACCCGTGGTCTTCACCAAACATGTAAGCTGCATTTCCGGCCCCAATGATGATGTGACCATTCAGCCGAAATCCCAGAAATCCGACAGGGAAGTGGAGCGGGGCGTGATCATCGGGACCAGGGTCAAGAACATCAAAAAGGCCGATGCCCTGAAACATGTGGCGGGCTATTGCACCATCAATGACCTCTCGGAGCGCGAATTCCAGGTCGAACGGTCAGGCCAATGGACCAAGGGCAAATCCTACGACACCTTCGGCCCCATTGGCCCCTGGCTGGTGACGGCGGATGAAGTGAAAGACCCGCAAAGCCTCCACCTCTGGCGCGAGCTTAATGGCAAGCGCGTGCAGGATGGCTCGACCGCAACCATGGTTTTCACCGTTGAGCATATCGTGG
>CAZAMS010000054.1:0-8077 GCA_964486305.1 uncultured Aestuariivirga sp. | reverse complement strand
TCTACGCCTATAGCCGGATCTTCAAACGGCCCCCGGCCGAAGCCGACATGCGTCGCCATTTCGAGGTCACCGCTCCAACCGTCCACCAGATGGTGCTGGCCTTGGAAAAAGCCGGGCTCATCGCGCGGGTGCCCGGAGCTGCCCAAAGCATCCAACTTCTGGTTCCTCCGGAAGCGCTTCCGATTTTGCGCTAAAACAACCCGTCATAATCTCTGTGGAACGGTACTAGGTGACTTCACCTAGGCGAAAAGAATTCGCGCCAAATATTAACTTGGAGCATGTTGTTATCGGCAAAGTCGTGCAACTTTGCCGCAACATGCTCTAACGCTCCGTCAACTTAAGCTCAATGCGCCGGTTCTGGGATTTCGCATCTTCCGAAGTGCCAATATCAAGTGGCTGGAATTCACCAAAGCCAGCGGCCACAAGGTGCTTGGGCGCCACGCCCTGGGCGATCAGGTATTTGACCACGGCGATTGCCCGCGCCGACGACAGCTCCCAGTTCGATTGGAAGAAGGGCGAATTGATGGGATCGATATCCGTGTGCCCGTCAACCCGTAAAACCCAGGCTATGTCCTGCGGAATTTCAGTCTCAAGCTGCCGCAGTGCATCCGCAAGTTTCAACATTTCCTCCTGGCCCAGGAGGCTGATTTCTGCGTCTCCCTTGGCAAAGAGGACTTCCGATTGAAACACGAAGCGGTCACCCACCACCAGGATATCCGACCGTTGCGAAAGAATTTGCCGCAGGCGTCCAAAGAATTCCGAGCGATAGCGCGACAGTTCCTGCACCCTTTGCGCCAATGCAGAATTCAGCCGCCTGCCCAGTTCGGCAATTTGCGCTTCCGACGATTTGTTGCGGGTTTCCGCATCGGTCAGGATGTTGTTCAGCTGGGCAAGCTGGCGGCGCATGGCCGCAATTTGCTGGTTGAGAAGTTCAACTTGCGACAGGGCCTGCGAAGTGAGCGCCTTCTCCTTGTCTAGCGACGTTTGCAATCCGCCAATCGTCTGGCTTGCCGCCGAGCTTTTTGAATCTTCCGACGCAAGACTGGCGACAAGGGACGCGGTTTTCAGTTTTTCAGCGCTCAGATCATCGCTGAGCGCCAGCAGGTTTGCCTCTACTGCACCCTTGGCGGATTTTTCCAGGGCCAGAAGTTGCGTAAGTTCGGCAATCTGCGAACGCAATTGCCCCAAGGCCGAATCCTGCCCTGAAATTTCCCGCGCCAGAAGAAACTGTGCCGTCATGAATACCGAAAGAAGAAAGGTTATGACCAGCAGAAGCTGGGCCATGGCATCCACGAAGCCTGGCCAATAGGGCGAATCTTCCTGGCGTCTGCGTTTTGAAAGGGTGCCAGCCATGGCCGCTACTCGTCGCCCTTGCTACGGCCGCGCGCCGCAGGCTGGCCCGTGGATCGGATAAGCAGTCGCTGAATTTCATTCTGCTGCACCTGCTGGCTTTGCGCCCATTGGCGCACCATTTTTTGTTCCTCGCGCATCTGCTGCACCAGGCTGGCCACCGCCTCGGCCAATTGTTCAATCGATTCATTGGTGTTGCCGCCGGCACCATTGGTTTTGACACCTTCCAGCTGCTTGCCTACCTTGTCCAGGCTGCGCTGCAAACCCTGCATATCAAAGCGCAAATAATTGGTGGCCCCGGACTGGCCGCCTTCGCCCACCTGAATGTCGGTGATGGTTGAAAGCCAGTCTTCCAGATTGTGATAAAACCGGTTCTGCGCCTGGCTTGCCTTGAGGTCCAGAAAACCAAGGATCAGCGAACCCGCGAGTCCAAACAGGCTTGCCGAAAACGAAAGCCCCATGCCTTCGAGCGGCCGTTGCAAACCGGACTTCAATTCCTCAAACATGGAACTCGATTGACCTGCGGCCACATCCAGATTCTTGATGGCATCACCAACCGAGGTTACGGTTTGCAGCAAGCCCCAGAATGTTCCCAGCAACCCAAGGAAAATCAACAAGGCAACAAGATAGCGCATGAGGTCACGCGATTCATCCAGGCGTGAGGCCAGCGAATCCAAAAGTGAGCGCATGGTGTTGGTGGACAAGACCGTGCGCCCCTGCCGGTCCCCCAGAAGGGTTGCCATCGGGGCCAGCAGGACCGGTTCGGCAAGGTTTTCATCGCTCGATTGCCCGACACGAAAACCGTTGACCCAATTGATTTCCGGAAACAGCCGCCAGACCATGCGATAGGCGTACAAAACGCCAAGCAAAAGGATGCCGATGATCAGGCCGTTGAGGCCCACATTGGCCAAAAAGGCATTCTTTATATTCGGGAACAAAATGGCCGATAAAACGACGACAACCAGAGTGAACACAACCATGTGGACGAGATAGACGCGCGGCGGCTCAAGAACTATTGTTTCATTTATCTCTGCCATTGGATCCTCAACCGCCTTCCGCGCGCCCCACACTTTCAGCAAATCTAGACGATTGCGTGACCGCGGGCGAGCCGCAACTTTCGTTGTCAACATGAGAGAATGCTGCGGCAAAATTTCCCGATGTTTGTTCCAAAAACCGGCTCCAAACCCATGGTAATTTGGACCATTTCTAATTCCGACTAATTTAATCAACTATTGCAGGAGGGATTTCTCCATGCTAGGCAGCCATCCAACATAACAGCAAAAACAGGATGAATGCGATGAAGCGGATACCCAAATTGTGGACAGGCCTTGGCGTTGCGGCAATTGCCGGCACAATGACGGCCCAGGCTGATGTGATCACGTTGCAGAAAGGCGCAAACCAGTCACCCATCATCCTTGCCCAGGAAGCTGGCGAAGGCGGTGAAGGCGGCGGCGAGGGTGGCGGCGCTGCACCTACGACCTATGCACTCGAATCGACCGATCCAAACGCCTTCAAATATGACGCCAAACCCCAGATCGATGCCTATATCGATCTCGTCGTTACCAGCTACAAGAAGTCCGCCGATGAAGCCAAGGCTCTTGCCGTGGCCGTCGATGCTTTCCTTGCGGCCCCTTCCGACGACACATTGAAGGCCGCGCGCAAGGCCTGGGTGGAAGCTCGCCCCGCCTATCTGAAAACCGAAACTTTCCGCTTCTATGACGGCCCCATAGAAGAGGTCGAAGGCGCCATCAACGCCTGGCCCATGAACGAAGCCTATATCGACTATGTCGAGGGCAAGGCCGACGCGGGCCTGATCAATGATGCAAGCTTCAAGGTCGGCCTCGAGGACATCGCGAAATCCAACCAGAGCAAGGACGAGGCCGATGTCACCACCGGCTGGCACGCCATTGAATTCCTCCTGTGGGGCCAGGACCTCTCTGCCGAGGGTCCGGGAAATCGCCCCTTTACCGATTATGTTGCTGGAACCGGCAATAATGACCGCAGGCGCGAATACCTGAAACTGGTCACCGCCGAATTGGCCGACAACCTGCGCGGTCTCGAAGACGCATGGGAACTGCAAAATGCCAATGGCTATGCCAAAAAACTTCAGGCCATGCCCCAACGCGAAGCGATCGGCCGCATGGTGAACGGCATGGCCGTGCTTGCAGGCTTTGAATTCATGTCTGAACGTCTGGCTGTGGCCCTTGATTCCGGCGATCAGGAAGACGAGCATTCCTGTTTTTCGGATACCACCAAGCAGGACTTCGTATATGACCTCGCCGGCATCAAGCAGGTCTGGACCGGCGACAATGAGGGCGTGGAACGTTCGGGGCTCAATGACCTTGCGCGCGCCCTAGACGCCGCCTTGGCAGACCGCATCGACGGGCTTTTGGCCGATGCCGAAATCAAGGTTGCGAGCCTCGGTGATCCCTGGGACCAGGTTCTCGCCAAGCCCAAGGATTCACCGGAGCGCAAGGCTGCCGAAGATGTTGTAACGGCATTGCAGGTACTTGGAACAGGCCTCAAGGATGCTGGCAGCAAGCTTGGGGTTCTGGTCCTCATTCCAACGGAATAATGCCCCGTCTCGGCCTCATCATAGCATCGGCACTCACGCTGGCTTCGCTTGCTGCCTTGGGCAGTGAGGCTGGCGTGCCGCCGCTACGTGATCTGCTTTTGTCCATTCCGTTGACCGCTCAATTGGGTGGTGACGGCACACGGCCCATTGCTTCCGAGAATGCTTTTGCCTTGCAGACACCCAACAGCCCGAAGCGGCATCAACGCCCCTTCTCCTTCGGCAACCGCCTGTTCAATACCAACTGGGTAGAGGCTCCCGGCTCCGTGAAAGCCTTCGATGGTCTGGGGCCAATGTTCAACCGCGTCTCCTGCTCGTGCTGCCACACCAAGGATGGCCGCGGGCGTCCGCCTGAGAATAATCAGGGGCCTATGGATTCCATGCTGCTCCGCATCAGCATTCCGGGCAAAAGTGAAAACGGCGGTGTGGAGCCCCACCCCGCCTATGGCGACCAGATCAGCGAGCGCGCCATTTTCCACGTAGCACCCGAAGGCCGCGCCGAAATTTCCTACACCGAATTTCCCGGCACCTACGGCGATGGCGAGGCATTCTCCTTGCGCAAACCAAACTATTCCATCTCAGACTTGAAGTATGGCAATCTGGGCAAAGACATCATGATTTCGCCCCGTGTGGCACCCGCAATGATCGGTCTTGGCCTCCTGCAATCCGTGCCCGAAGAAACCCTGTTGGCACTCGCCGATCCCCATGACAGGGATGGAGACAGCATTTCCGGCAGGCCCAACGAAGTGTGGGATTCCACGGCGAATAAAAAAACTTTGGGACGCTTCGGCTGGAAAGCTAATCAGCCCAATTTGCGCCAGCAGAATGCCGGAGCCGCAGTCGGCGACATTGGCCTCGCCACCTCGCTTGCAGGCGGACAAAACTGCACGACTGCACAAACCGATTGTGCGAACGCCATCAAAGGCGGCGCGCCCGAAATGAGCGACGAGTTTCTGGAAAAACTCACGCTCTACACCATGACCATTGCTGTCCCTGCCCAGCGCAATGCCAGTGATTCCGCCATCAAACAGGGTGAAAACCTATTCCGCTCGATGGGTTGTGCCTCTTGCCACATGCCAACCCTGCAGACGAAGTCAGTCGAAAAATTCCCCGAACTCTCCAGCCAAACTTTTCATCCCTTCACCGACCTGCTGCTCCACGACATGGGTGAAAGTTTGGCCGACAACCGCCCCGATTTCGAAGCCACCGGGCGGGAATGGCGCACTTCGCCGCTTTGGGGCCTTGGCCTCATTCCGGTTGTGAACAAGCATGATCTCCTGCTTCACGATGGCCGCGCCCGTGGCATTGCCGAAGCCATTCTCTGGCATGGCGGCGAAGCGGGAAAATCCCGCGAGGTATTTCGTAACGCAGCAAAGCCCGAACGCGATGCACTGATTGCATTCCTCAATTCGCTTTAGGAAGTGCGCCCCGCTTGGCCAGCAGGAAATTCCGCACCGCCGGATCAGACTCCAGTCCAATCGCCATCCCATAAGCCTCAGCAGCGTCGCTGATTAACCCTGCCTGTGAAAGCAAGGCAGCGCGCGCCGCCCAATAGGGCTGGAATTCCATCAGCTCAACATTTTCAGCAGGGTCCGGCAGTGCCGCAAGGCCTGCTTCCGGACCTTCAACTTCTGCAACCGCCACCGCAAGATTGATAGCCACTACCGGCGAAGGCATAATTTTGCTGAGCCCTTGATAGAGTTGCACAATGGCCTCCCAATCGGTCAAACCAGTCATGCGTCGCACCGCATGGGCTGATTGTATCGCCGCTTCCAATTGATAACGCCCAACGACACTCATACCACTGGCCCGCAGCAACAGGTTTTCAGCTTCGCTGATCATTTCCCTATCCCACAAGTCTGTGTCCTGCTCGGCCAGCGGCACAAACTCGCCACTCCCATCACGCCGTGCCTCCCGCCGCGATTGCAAGAACAACATCAATGCCAATAATCCCAGAGCTTCAGCCTCTTGCGGAAGCAGTTCAACAATCAGGCGCCCAAGCCAGATCGCTTCTTCCGCCAGATTGTTTTGAACATTCGCGGGATCATTCCATCCCTTGGTGTAAGCGGCATAGATCGCCTCAAGCACCGCATCCAGTCTTTCGCCCAGCTCAGCCCGCTCTGGAACACGAAAAGGAATGCCCGCAAGTTTGATCTTGTTCTTGGCCCGTGCCAACCTCTGTCCCATGGCCGCAGGCGTGATCAAAAACGCCGAACCGATTTCAGCCGCATCAAGGCCCAGGACCGTTTGCAAAATCAGCAGCGAGCGAATGCTGGGATCAATGGCGGGATGGGCGCAGGCAAACATCAGAGCCAAACGCTCGTCTGGAATGTGTCGCTCTTGGGAAGCCATGGCTTCAAGTTCCTCCGCCATGAATTGCAAGTGATCGGTTGATGCTTCGCCGCTGCGCCTGCGCCTTGAGGCATCAATGATCTTGCGCTTTGCTACTGCCATCAGCCACGCCTCCGGATTTTCGGGAACGCATTTTTGCGGCCAGTCAACAAGAGCCGCGGCAAAAGCCTTGGACAAGGCGTCCTCGGCTCCCGCCACATCGCGCGTTTGCTTGGCCAAAAAAGCAATCAGCTTGCAATAGCTCGCCCGCGCAACTTTCTGCGCCGCTTCATGGGCAAGCTGATCGCCATTTGCCGGCATGCGTCCCTTACATGGGCCAGAGAGGGCGCACGTCGATAACGCCATGATGGGCCCCCGGGCATTTCGCGGCCCAGGCAATGGCCCCATCAAGGTCCTTGGCCTCAATCAGGTAATAGCCAGCGAGCTGTTCCTTGCTTTCCGCATAGGGACCATTGAGCACCTTCGTCTTGCCATCCTTCACCCGCACGGTGGACGCCGTGGAACTTGGTTGCAACCTGTCAGCCGAAACATAGGCGCCAGCGGCTTTCAGAGCCTGGCCATAGGCAGTATAGGCTGCCATGCCTTGCTCCTGCTCGGCCTTCGTCAGCTTGTCCCAGCCACCCTCTTCCGTATGAATCAACAGCATATACTGCATAACACTCTCCTCCGTTGTGAACGCGAGCCATCATGACCGCTGCAATGAAGACGCTTGAGTATTGCGGATTTTGACACAGGGCAGAAAAAATTAAATAATCCCATACTATGTTTTTATTCCTTGACAAACATCCCGGAATTGCCTATCTCCGGTCTGTCCATCCCGTAAGGGGTTCTGATCATGACAGTGATCTCAGGCGGAATGGATGGGGCGCCTGCGGGCTCGGAGCGTAACGTTCCTCCGGCTTCCAGGGGCCTCCGGTGAAAGTTCTTTCACCCCGCTGTTTGACATCGTGAAGCATACCACCATGGAAGGGCATTCCCCTTTTTCACTGGAAACTAAACAGTGCTCATCGCATAAAGCTGACAAACTTTCGTTTCATTGACGAACGTCTTATCGAGCGGAAATTTACAGCTTCAAGCTGCAGGATATCTTCAAATACCGGGAAGGAACAAGTCTGTCATGGAGACTGGGGAAACCAAGAGCACCTTTATTCCACCATTCCCAAATGAGGTTATGTCGGCCATCACACCTCTTGACGATCTCATTCTATCAATGGTCAACCCCAATATTGAAGCATTGAGTAATTTGGCGGGTCTCCTACCGGATAGATATCATTGGCGTTACCGAACGGCAGAAGCATTCAAATCAGAGATGGTCGACCTATCGAAGGCCGATCCCAACCCATCTGCCATTAACAAGTTGTACTGGACAGATTCCCTTAAGAACATAGAGGCACACACGGTCATGTCGGTTTGGAGGATGGCGGAGCTCGCTAGAAGCGCCGTTTGGGCTGTTGCTCGTCGCGATCGCATATGTGCAGCGCTTATTGCACGGGCGGCACTGGAAAGCGCGGTTCAATACCTCCATTTCGCCCGAACGATTTCAAAGACTATCTTGCCTAATTTAGAACACGATTTTAAAAACGCTGTACTCGTTAGTGTGGAGCTAGAAGACTATCTGCTCAAAACTGTCTTTGCGTCACGCTTGCCTACAGCTGATAAAATCTACAATCCCACCAATATACTCACGATACTAGGACAAGTTGCTAAAGCACCTGGGCAGAATGCAATTCAGAAAAACTATGAGTTGCTTTGCGAGGTGGCGCATCCAAACTTCATTGGACGTTCCATCTACATTCTCGACAC
>CAZAMS010000053.1:0-24869 GCA_964486305.1 uncultured Aestuariivirga sp. | reverse complement strand
GAGGCGATCAAGGCCAAGAAAGGCATTCCTGAAAAGGACGCCCTGATGGACCGCATGAACGCCACGGAGCTTGCGGCCAACCAGTTTCGCATGACGCAGGCGCGCGACAAGCTGGCGCGAGATCATGTGCGAACCCAGGCGCAGGCCATCCGCACCCATGAGGTTGTGGGCCGCGAGGTGCGCGACGCCATCAAGCGGATTGGCGGTGCGCTGCCGGAACACATTCCACCGGACGAGCATATCAAGCAGGTTGAAAAGCGCATCAAAGAGGCAACACCGAAGCTGGCGCTGGACGATCACGATGCAGCGGGCCTGCTTGGCGACGGAACAAAAAAATGATTGAAAAAAACCACGCATGACCAAGAAACAAAAACTCGAACTCACATGGGTGGGCAAGGAGAACCGGCCTCGGCTGGAGCCGCGCATTTTGCTGGAAGATGTGGAAAAATCCTATCACGCCGCGCACCGGGTGAGTAATGATGACATTTTCGATAATCGTCTGATTTTTGGTGACAATTTGCTGGCCTTGAAGGCGCTGGAGCAAGAGTTTTCTGGCAAGGTGAAGTGCGTTTTCATTGACCCGCCTTACAATACGGGCAGTGCATTTGAACACTATGACGATGGTGTTGAGCATTCAATTTGGTTGTCCCTGATAAGGGATCGACTTGAAATAATTCGTCGTCTTCTCTCGAACGATGGTTCGCTCTGGATCACAATCGATGACAATGAGGCTCATTATTTGAAGGTGTTATGCGACGAGGTATTTGGCCGCGCTTCTTTTATTGCTTCATGTGTTTGGGAGAATTTTTATGGACGCAGCAACGCTGCTGCGATCTCGCCCGCGCACAATTATGTATTGATTTACTCTCCGATGGGACAAGACTGGAAAGCGGTGAGAAATTTACTCCCTAGGAATGAAGAAAGCGCAAGCAAATATAAGAATCCTGACAATGATCACCGTGGCTCGTGGCGACTTGGGCCAATATTTGCAAACGGAGAGCGTCACGAAGGCCTAATGTACACAATCACTACCCCATCTGGTCGGAAGGTCAGTGCGCCAAAGGGAAGTCATTGGCGGATGCTTGAGCCTCAATTCTGGCAGTTGGTTAAAGAAGGTCGAATCGTATTTGGGCACAAGGGCGATAACAATCCTGCAGTAAAATTGTTCCTTGACGAGGTTCAAGGTGGCCTTGTGCCACGTTCTTGGTGGCCGCACGATGAAGTTGGTCACTCTCAGGAGGCAAAGAGGGAAATTCAAGCATTGTTCCCAGACATCACTCCTTTCGATACGCCTAAACCCGAAAGATTGCTCCAGCAGATAATTACTATTGCTACCAGCGCCGGAGATATTGTCCTCGATTCCTTTTCAGGTTCCGGCACTACAGGTGCCGTCGCCCACAAGATGGGGCGGCGTTGGATCATGGTGGAACTGGGTGAGCATATTCACTCCCACATCATTCCGCGCTTGAAAAAAGTTATTGATGGCGAAGACAAGGGCGGTATCAGCGAAGCCGCCGCATGGCAGGGCGGCGGTGGCTTTCGTTACTTCAAACTTGCGCCATCATTGTTGCAGACCGACCGTTTTGGCCGCGAGGTGATTGCCAAAGACTATAATGCCGAAATGCTGGCTGAGGCCCTGTGCAAGCTGGAGGGCTTTACCTATGCGCCAAGCGACAGTGTTTACTGGCAGCACGGCGCTTCCACCGAACGCGATTTTATCTATGTGACCACGCAAACCCTTTCGCAGGAACAATTGAGCCTGTTGAGCGAAGAAGTGGGGCCGGAGCGCGCCCTTCTGGTTCTATGTTCGGCGTTCCGAGGGTCCCCTTCAGCATTTCCAAATCTCACGGTGCGGAAAATTCCCAACCATGTGCGCGATAAATGCGAATGGGGCCATGATGATTATAGCCTCAATGTGCAGAACTTGCCGCAGGCCCCGGAAAAACCACGCGAGGCTAAAACTCCACCGCAGCAAGATGATCTGTTCAGCACCGGGAAGGCCAAGTGATGAACCGGCATGTGAACGCCATTGCAGGCCGCCTCAGTCTTCGTGCCCCCCAGCGGCAATCTCTCGAAATTCTCGACCGGATCACCGAGATTATTCCACCCCACAAAGGCGCTGATCTCGCCGCGGCGCTGGCCACCATCCGCAGTGAATTTCCAACCGTTACGGATTTTGAGCGTGAGTTTCCATCCCTGTGCTTTGCGCTGGCCACTGGCGTTGGCAAAACGCGCCTTATGGGCGCGTTCATCGCCTATTTGCACATCGCACACGGGCTCAATAATTTCTTCGTGCTGGCCCCCAACCTGACGATTTACAACAAGTTGATTTCAGATTTCGCCCAGAACTCGCCAAAATATGTACTGAAAGGCATTTCTGATTTTGCCATTTCACCTCCTGTCATCACCACGGGCGACAATTATGAGCGGCAGATTGCCAGCGGCGGCAATTTGTTTCCGACGACCATCAACATCTTCAATATTTCCAAAATAAATTCCGAAGTGCGCGGTGGCCGTTCGCCAAAAATTCGCAGTTTCAGGGAAGAAATTGGCAATAGCTATTTCGATTATTTGGCGAGCCTCCCCGACCTCGTGCTCATCATGGATGAATCACACCGCTACCGCGCATCAGCGGGCATCCGCGCCATCAATGAGCTGAAACCTGTCCTCGGCCTTGAATTGACGGCCACACCCTTTGTTGAAAGTCCGCCCGGCCCTATTGCCTTCCAAAACGTGATTTTCGATTATCCCTTGGGTAAGGCCATGGCCGATGGATTTGTGAAAGAGCCAGCCGTGGTGACGCGCGAAAACTTCGTGACCGCCGGAAAGTCAGCCGACACGATTCAGGAAATCAAGCTTCAAGACGGCATCCGCCTGCATGAAAGCGTGAAGGTTGAACTCGAAACCTATGCACGGCAAGTTGGCGAGCGGATTGTGAAGCCTTTCATCCTGATCATCGCCCGCGACACCACCCATGCTGCCGAGCTGATGCAGATCATCAAATCGGAAAAATTTTTTGAAGGGCGCTATGCCGACAAGGTTATTCAAGTCGATTCCAGTGTGAAGGAAGAGGAGACGATTGAAAAACTGTTGAAGGTGGAACACACGGATGAGCCAACCGAAATCGTCATCCACGTCAACATGCTGAAAGAAGGCTGGGACGTTACCAACCTTTATACGATCATCCCACTTCGTGCGGCAAACGCCCGCACACTGATTGAGCAATCGATTGGCCGTGGCCTTCGGCTTCCCTACGGCAAGCGCACTGGTGTTGCCGCTGTTGACCGCCTCAACATTGTTGCCCATGACCGCTTTCAGGAAATTGTCGATGATGCGCGAAAGCCCGATTCGGCAATCCGTATGCAGCAGATTATTCTTAAGGGTGAAGCGGCGTTACCGAAAACTGAAACCATCGTTTCACAGCCGCAACTTATGTCTAAGCTTGGGATATTGCCGGAAAATGATTCGTCTTCGAGTTACGGCGGAATGCAGGAAGCACCAGCCGAATTCAACGCCGATGAGCAGAAGATTGCGAAGATCACTTATGAGGCCATTCGGAAATATGAATCGCTGCCAAGCTCTAGCTTCCTGAACAAGCCGGATATTCGGGCGGAACTTATCCGCACCGTGGAAAGCCAATACCAAGCGCCGCAATTGGAGCTGGACGGCATATCCAAAAAGCCAGACTTTGCATCCATCGTGGGTCGAACGGCTGATCTGGTTGTGCGGCAGACGATTGATATTCCCCGCATTCTCGTTGTGCCGAAAGGCGAGGTGAAATCAGGCTTCCGCCGTTTTGATCTTGAACTCAGAAATATGCGATACGAAACTCCCAGCGAAACTTTATGGGCCACGCATTTACGAACGGGCCAGACGGACCGGATTGGCGTGGGTGCTGGCACAATCAATGAAAAGCGGCTGGAAGATTTTATCGTCAGCGGTTTGATTGACTTCGATGACATCGCCTATGATCAACATGCCGAACTGCTGTACGAACTAGCGGGGCAAGTCGCCAACCATTTCCTGTCATATCTTTCCGAAGATGATGCTCGAAAAGTTTTGCAGTACCACCGCAAAGAAATTGCCGGATTTGTGCATGCGCAAATGCAGCAGCACTATCACTTCGATACGCATGTGGAGCATGAGGTTATTGTCAAACGCGGGTTCACGGAACTCAAGCAGAGCGCCTACACCTCTATCACGGGCGAGCCGCCGCTTGATTTCCGGCTTTCGCCACCTGACAAGAGCAAAATGGCACAGTATCTGTTTGGTGGCTTCCAGCGCTGCCTTTATGGCATCCAGAAGTTCCAGTCTGATGCCGAACGAAAACTCGCCATCATTCTCGACCGGGAATCGATGAAATGGTTCAAGCCAGCCAAAGGCCAGTTCCAGCTCTTCTATCGCAGTGGCAACGAAGACGCGGAATATCAGCCGGACTTCGTGTCCGAGACTGAGAAAGGAATTTTCATGCTGGAGCCCAAAGCATCCAACGAAATGGACGAGCCAGATGTTATCGCCAAGAAGCACGTCGCAATGAAATGGTGCGCCAACGCCACCACCCATGCAAAGACCTATAACGGCAAGCCATGGACATATGCCTTGATCCCGCATACCGCCATTGCCGAGAATATGACGATTGATGGGCTGGTGAGGCAATTTTCAGCTGGTTGCTAATTGGTTGCTAGACCGCATCGACCAAAATAACAATTTAACGTAAGTTATTGAAAAGAGTGGTGGAGCCAGACGGGATCGAACCGACGACCTCTTGCATGCCATGCAAGCGCTCTCCCAACTGAGCTATGACCCCACAGGTCTTCAAAGTGAACCAACGTCTTTTGGTTCTGGAAGCGGGCGGAACCTAGTTCCACCCCCTTCAACAATCAAGCAAAACTTCTAAACTTCCTCTTCGCCTTCCTTGCCGCCCGAGGGGCCGCTGTCCAGGAGGCCGGAGACATTGTCGCCTTCCTCCTCTTCGACAACCAGGAAGGTATCGTCCTCCTCCGCATCGGCGGGTTCGGCGTCCTCGCCCAGATCGACATCTTCGATCCCGGCGGTTTCGTCATCATCCTTGCCGTCTTCCTCGACATCCTCAAGGCTGATGAGTTCGACATCGGCATTTTCGCTTTCTTCGACCTCCACCTTCTCGCGCGCCTTCGGCATCGGCGGAGGCACAGCTCCGGGGTAATCACCCTTCGAGGGGAGGATTGCAGCCGCAATGAAGCTTACGCCGCATTTCGGGCAAACGATGGGATTCTTTAACAAGTCATAGAACCGAGAAGCGCATGAAGGGCATGTCCGCTTGGTTCCGAGTTCAGCTTTGACCACGGTTGATCCTTTCGAGATCGCATAAAGACTGGAATTGAGGCTCCCATGCCACGGGTTTTACCGAATGTCAAAGCCCGGGACGGGAAGGGGGTGACAGTGCAATTTAACCCGTGTATCGAATCCAGTCGAAATGACAGAGATACAGCCTAAGATACAACCCCTGATATCGCGCAAAGCTTCCGGTTTGAAAGGACGAATCAATGTTCCCGGCGACAAATCCATGTCGCACCGCGCCCTTATGCTTGGCGCCGTCGCTATTGGCGAAACGAGGATCAGGGGCCTTTTGGAAGCCGAAGACGTGGTGAATACGGCCAAGGCCATGGCGGCCCTTGGAGCCGGAACCTTTCGCGATGATGAAGGCGTTTGGCATGTGCAAGGCGTTGGCGTTGCAGGCTTGCAGTCACCCGATCAGGTCCTTGATTTCGGCAATTCCGGCACGGGCGTGCGCCTTGCCCTTGGCCTGATGGCCACAACTCCCCTGATTGCCAAATGTATCGGTGACGCCTCGCTTTCAATGCGCCCCATGGGCCGCGTGACCAGGCCCCTCGAGGAGATGGGCGTGCGTTTTGAGACAGCCGAAGGAGGAAGGCTGCCGCTCACAATTTATGGCGCAAAGAACGCCATTCCCATTACCTACACGCTTCCCATGCCGTCGGCCCAGGTGAAATCGGCGGTGTTGCTGGCGGGCCTCAATGCCCCGGGGCGCACCACCGTTATCGAACCCGTGGCAACAAGGGATCACACGGAGCGCATGCTGAAAGCCTTTGGCGCAAGGCTTGTGATTGAGGAAAATGGCGGGGCCCGCCATATCTCCGTCGAAGGCCAACGCGAACTTAGCGCCCAGGACATTGACATTCCCGGTGATCCTTCCTCGGCAGCATTTCCCATGGTTGCGGCCCTTCTGAGCGAGGGTTCGGATATTACCATTGAGAACATCATGCTCAATCCGACGCGCACCGGATTGATCACCACTCTGATTGAAATGGGCGCCGATATTGAAATCGAAAATAGAAGGTTGAGCGGCGGCGAAGATGTGGGCGACCTGCGGGTAAAGGCATCGAAGCTCCATGGCGTACGTGTGCCGGCAGCCCGCGCCCCTTCGATGATTGATGAATATCCCATTCTCTCCGTGGCCGCCTCCTTCGCCGAAGGCACAACCCGCATGGATGGCCTGGAAGAATTGCGGGTCAAGGAGAGCGACCGTCTTGCGGCGGTTGAAGCGGGCCTGCAGGTCAATGGCGTGCTCACCCACTCTGGCCCCGATTGGTTGGAAGTAACAGGTGGCGGTGCGCCCGGCGGCGGCAAGGTCACAACCCACATGGATCATCGCATCGCCATGGCATTCCTTGTCATGGGGCTGGCATCGCGCATTCACACAAGCATCGATGATGGCAGTTTCATTGCCACAAGCTTTCCTGATTTCGTTGGCCTGATGAATGGCATGGGTGCCCGCATGGCGGCCCTTGAACCCAGGTGATTATCACCGTTGATGGCCCCGCGGCCGCAGGCAAGGGCACTATTGCCAGGGCTTTGGCGCAGCATTTTGGGTATCACTTCCTGGATACGGGCACACTTTATCGCAGGGTGGGCCTCGCACTTTTGGAAACCAGTGATGACCCGCGAAACGTCAAGGCAGCCGTGACCATTGCTCAAAACCTGAATTCGCATCCCTACTCTGATCTTGAGCTGCGAACCGAAGCTGTGGGTGCCGCCGCCTCAATCGTGGCGGTCATCCCCGAAGTGCGCACCGCCCTTCTTGCCTACCAGCGGAACTTTGCCGATCAACTGCCCGGAGCGGTGCTCGATGGCCGCGATATCGGCACCATTGTTTGCCCCGACGCCGATGTGAAATTGTTCATCACGGCGCCTCCCGAAGTCAGAGCCAGGCGCCGCTTGGCCGAGCTCAAGTCCTATGGCGCCGACGTGTCCTTTGACGTGGTGTTGGCGGATATCAGGCAGCGCGATGAGCGCGACAGGACCCGCGCCGTTGCCCCCCTCGTATCCGCAGTTGACGCCGTTGTCATTGATACGTCCGAAATGACCGCAGAAGCGGCAATTGCCGCCGCCATCAAGGTCGCAAACTCAGTTGGCTGAGTCACTAGATCACGATCACTTTGGGTCGAATCGACCCAAAGTGATGAACGTGATCGTCGATTCAATGCTGGCGCGTGATCGGACGGTTAACCGGTGCCCACTTAACCTGATCACGCGCGGGGCCAGGAAATCAGGAAGATCCAGGTCGTATAGGCAAACAGGGCGCCCGCCACCATAATCCACAGCGGCTGCTGTGTGTAAAACACCTCAAATGCCGTCCACCCCGCAAGCACGCCAACCAGGGCCACCCGCCGCCACAGGGGCTTGTAGAAGGGATGGCTTTCATCAATGATTTTCATGGGATTTATGTAGGCGAATGGGGTGCTTAAGTCGAGGCCGAATCCAGCGGTTGCCCTGCCCTTTGGTTTGAGCTATAGCCAGCCCCGTTGGAGGTCGCCTGCCACCGTGCGGGTGAACATAATCGGGGCGCTAGACTGTTCACAGTGCGCGCCCTTAATTGTTTCAGAATCGGCACAATTTGCAAAGCCTCCGAGCTTATGTGTTGGGCTGGAACGACTTAACGTGGACCGTCTGCAATGGATGGGCCACATAACCTTTAGGACTACCTGACCCATGGCGAAATCTGTCGCTTCCATGAACCCCACCCGCGAAGACTTTGAAGCCCTCCTCACCGAGAGCTATTTGGACAACCCAGCCACCGAAGGCGTGGTTGTAAAGGGCCGCGTTGTGGCCGTTGAAAATGATTTTGTGATTATCGATGTCGGTTTGAAAACCGAAGGCCGCGTGGCGCTGAAGGAATTCTCCCAGCCCGGCAAGGACATCGCGATCAAGGCCGGTGATACGGTCGAAGTTTATCTCGAGCGCATCGAGAATGCCCTCGGTGAAGCTGTGCTGTCGCGCGACAAGGCGCGCCGCGAAGAGGCCTGGACCCGTCTCGAAGAAATGAGCACCAAGAATGAGCGCGTCGATGGCGTGATCTTCGGCCGTGTGAAGGGTGGCTTCACCGTTGATCTCGGCGGGGCCGTGGCCTTCCTGCCCGGCTCACAGGTTGATATCCGCCCGATCCGCGATGTGGGCCCGCTGATGCATGTGGCACAACCCTTCCAGATTTTGAAAATGGACCGCCGCCGTGGCAACATTGTTGTCTCGCGCCGTGCCATCATGGAAGAAACCCGCGCTGAACAGCGCTCCGAACTCGTGCAAAATCTGGCCGAAGGCCAGATCGTTGATGGTGTTGTCAAGAACATCACCGATTACGGCGCCTTCGTTGACCTGGGCGGTATCGACGGCCTGCTCCACGTCACTGACATCGCCTGGAAGCGTGTGAACCATCCCTCCGATGTCCTGACCGTTGGCCAGACCATGAAGGTCCAGATTGTCCGAATCAATCCGGAAACCCAGCGCATTTCACTCGGCATGAAGCAATTGGACAAGGATCCATGGGAACTCGTGTCCGGCAAATACCCGATTGGCGCCAGGGTTCGCGGCAAGGTGACCAACATCACCGATTACGGCGCTTTCATCGAGCTTGAAGATGGCATTGAAGGCCTCGTCCACGTCTCGGAAATGAGCTGGACCAAGAAGAACGTGCACCCCGGCAAGATTCTTTCAACCACGGAAGAAGTTGAAGTGCAGGTCCTTGAAATCGACTCGTCCAAGCGCCGCATTTCGCTGGGCCTCAAGCAGGTCCAGGACAATCCGTGGGAAACCTTCTCGTCCAAATATCCCAATGGCACCCATGTTGAAGGCGAAATCAAGAACATCACCGAGTTCGGCCTGTTCATTGGCCTCGACGGCGATGTCGACGGCATGGTCCATCTCTCCGATCTCGATTGGAAGCGGCCTGGCGAAGAAGCCATCAAAGATTACAAGAAGGGCGATGTCGTAAAGGCCATCGTTCTCGATGTTGACCGCGAGAAGGAACGCATTTCACTCGGCATCAAACAGCTTTCCGGCGATCCGGTCAAGTCGGTTTCCGGCGTCAAGAAGGGCGACACCGTAACTTGCGAAGTGATCAAGGTTGAGGATGCGGGTCTCGAAGTGAAGATCGCAGGCTCAGACATGACCGCCTATATCAAGCGTGGTGATCTGGCCCGTGACCGTTCTGAACAGCGCACCGAACGCTTTGCCGTTGGCGAAAAGTTCGATGCCAAGGTCACCGTATTCGATGCCAAGGCGCGCAAGATGAACGTGTCAATCAAGGCGCTCGAGATTTCTGACGAGAAGGAAGCCGTTGCCCAATATGGCTCGTCTGATTCAGGCGCCTCCCTGGGTGACATTCTGGTGGCTGCCCTCAAGAAGAAAGATGCCGAAGGCAAGGAATAATTCTTGGACGACGTGACAATTATCTCCGTCCGGATGGGTTCATCCGGACGGAGTTTTTCTATATGTAAGCTGTCAGACCTTGGAGGATGCGTATGTCAATAAGCCAGGCTGAAGTGATCGTTGACCGCAGGCAGTTAAAAAGACGCCTGTTCCGCTGGCGCATTCTGGCAGTCCTTGCAATCTTGCTGGCACTGGGTTCGCTCTTCTGGAGCGGCGGTGATTTCAATAAATATTTTGATCATATTGCCCGCGTGCAAATCTATGGCCTGATCACCGGAGACCAGGCAACCCTCGATCTTCTCGACGGTCTTGCCAAATCAACTCACGTCAAGGGCGTCATCATCCGCATCGACAGCCCCGGCGGCACAACCGCCGGCTCCGAGGCGATCTACGAGCAGATCAGAAAAATTGCCATGGACAAGCCGGTGGTGGCCGTGATGGATACGGTAGCGGCGTCGGGCGGCTATATCACCGCAATTGCCGCTGACTATATCGTGGCACGCGGCAACACCATCACGGGCTCCATCGGCGTGATCTTTTCTTTTCCGGAAATCTCCAAACTTCTTGATACGCTGGGCATCAAGATGGAAGAAATAAAGTCCGGTGAACTCAAGGCTGAACCCTCTCCCTACAAGCCGGTTTCAGACCGGGTTCGGCAGGTCTCCAATGAGATGGTGCAGGAGTCCTTTGCCTGGTTTACGGGCCTCGTGGTCGAACGCCGCAAACTCTCAATTGAACGGGTTAAGGTCTTGGCCGATGGCCGCGTCTATACGGGCCGGCAAGCTGTCACGGAAAAGCTTATCGATGCCGTGGGCGGTGAAGAAGTCGCACTGGAATGGCTTCAAACCCAGAAGAAATTACCGAAGGACATGGAAGTTATCGATTGGCGCAATCCCTTGACTGCTGATCCCACGGGCCTGGGGTTTTCAATGGCCAACACTGTGCTTAAGGTTTTAGGTTTTGAAGGCCTCAGGCGGCAGGTCGAAAGCGCAAGGCTTGACGGCTTGCTCGTGCTTTGGCACCCTCAGCTTTGACCCCAAAAGAGGCAGGCCAGAATCATGATCAAATCCGAACTCGTGCAAAAGATTGCGGACAGCAACACCCATCTTTATCACCGCGACGTTGAGCGCATCGTGAACAAGATACTGGATGAAATTATCCGAGCCATGAAGGATGGGGAGCGCGTCGAGCTCCGGGGCTTCGGCGCCTTTTCAGTGAAGTCGAGAAGTGCCCGCACCGGCCGCAACCCGCGCACCGGCGGGGCGGTTGAAGTCACACCCAAGCGCGTGCCCTTTTTCAAGACCGGCAAGGAATTGCGGGCCCGGTTGAACGGCAAGACGGAATGATGCTGCAGCGAATACTGCGCTGGACCATAGGCCTGCCCATAGCCATTGTTGTTGTGTCTTTTGCCATTGCCAACCGCCAGTGGATTACGGTTTCATTCGACCCCTTCTCGCGCGATGCGCCTTTCGCCGCCATGGACTTGCCCCTGTGGGTGCTGTTTTTCTGCGGTGTTTTTTTTGGCCTGATTGCCGGATGGATTGCCTGCTGGTTTGCTCAAAGCAAGTGGCGGCGGTCTGCCAAAGATACACGCCGTGAGTTGGCGCGCTCCCAGGAGGAAACCAGCCAGCTGCGCCGCGAAACCGTGACCCCTCCGGATAGTTTTCTGTGAAAGTTATTTCTGCCGCCGAGCTTGCAAAAGTTGCGCCCTATAGTGCGATAGTCGAGGCTCTGAGAGAAGGATTCAGGGCAGATATAGAAACGCCAGTCCGCCACCATCATGAAACATCCTCGGTTTCTACGCTTCTTCTGATGCCAGCCTGGTCCGGGGAATGGACAGGTCTGAAGACGGTCGTCGTCAAGTCCGACAATGCGGCAAAAAACCTGCCCACGGTTCAGGCGAGCTATCTTCTCATCAAGAACGAGACGGGTGAAACCGTTGCCATCATGGACGGCACCGAACTCACCCGTAGGCGCACTGCCGCCGCCTCTGCCCTTGCAGCCGGTTATCTGGCGCGCGCCGACGCCTCAACTCTCGTGCTGGTGGGTGCCGGAGCCTTGAGCGCACATTTTGTCAGGGCCCATGCGGCGGTGAGGCCAATCAAACGGGTTTTTATCTACAACAGGTCACCTGAAAAAGCGGCGGCACTTGCGGCTGAATTAGAGAAAGATGGATTTGAAGCATCAGGTGTTGTCGATCTGGAAAAAGCCGTGGGACAGGCCGATATCGTGACCTGCGTTACGACCTCTACGCTACCCATTGTCAGGGGCGAATGGCTTAAGCCCGGCGCCCATGTTGATCTCGCCGGGGCATTCCGGCCAACCATGCGCGAAACCGACGGCGACGTGGTGGCCCGTTCGCGGGTTTTTGTGGATACGAGGGAAGGCGCATTTACTGAAGCCGGCGATCTGCTGCAGGCGCGCGACGAGGGAAAATTTGATTTTGCCAAAGTTCAGGGCGATCTTTTTGACCTGTGCCGGGGAACCGTTAAGGGGCGCGGGAGCCCTGAGGAAATCACCCTGTTCAAATCCTGCGGCACCGCCATTGAGGACCTCGCCACGGCAATCATGGTCTATTTGCGCTCGTGAGTATTTGCGGCTAACGAGAGCCCCATGAGCGAACCTAACCCCATCTGTGTGGCCTTGGACACACCCGATCTTAACCGGGCACGGGTCCTTGCGCGGCAGCTCAAGCCCCATGTCGGCCATATGAAAATAGGCATGGAATTTTTCTACGCCCATGGCGCCAAAGGCTACGAGGCTGTGGCCGCCGAAGGCCTGCCGATTTTCCTTGATCTCAAACTCCATGACATTCCGAACACCGTGGCCTCGGGCATGAAGTCCCTGATGCAGCTTTCGCCCCGTCCGGCCATCGTAAATCTCCATGCCGCCGGCGGCCGGGACATGATGAAGGCGGCTGCCGATGCAGTGGACGGGCGCGCCAAGCTCATTGCCGTGACCATTTTAACCAGCCTCTCGAATGAAGACATTTGGGCCGCAGGTTTTGATGCATCACGCGATGCTGGCGCCCATGCAACGTCTCTTGCCAAGTTTGCACAACAGGCAGGCCTTGATGGCGTCGTCTGCAGTCCCCACGATTTGGCAGGCATTCGCGCTGCTAGGGGCACCAACTTTTTGACCGTTGTTCCCGGTATCCGCCCGGCGGATGAGGCTTCTCACGACCAAAAGCGAGTAGCAACACCACGCGCTGCCATGTCAGCAGGTGCGGATATTCTGGTGATTGGCCGGGCGATTACTGGTTCTCCTGATCCCGTCGCCGCGGCACAGAAAATTTTGATCGAGCTGGACCATGGTTGACGTCAAGATTTGTGGATTATCCACTCTGGAATCCATCGATGCCGCCATTGATGCTGGCGCTGACCTTATAGGCCTGGTGTTTTATTCCAGGAGCCCGCGCCATGTATCTGTGCAGCAGGCGAAAACGCTTGCCGCTCACGCGCGGGGCCGGGCAAAAATAGTGGCCCTGATCGTTGATGCCGACGATGCCGCTCTTCAGGACATAAACAAAAATGTGGCCCCCGATTTGTACCAAGCCCATGGCTCGGAAACGCCTCAACGGGTGCGTGAAATCAGCGCTCTGACAGGCAAGCCAGTGATCAAGGCCATCAAAGCGGGAGACGTCGCGGATATTGCCAAGGCCGTCGACTATGCAGGCAAGGCAAGCCTCATTCTCTACGATGCGAAAGCGCCCGAGACCTTGGTTAATGCGCTACCCGGCGGCAATGGCCTGGCTTTTGACTGGAACCTGCTGGGCAGTTCGCGGCAATCGGAAGGCTTTATTCTCTCCGGCGGCCTTAATCCAGAAAATGTCGCGCGGGCCATTCGTGTGACGGGTGCTCCCATTGTCGATGTCTCTTCGGGGGTTGAATCGGCGCCCGGCAAAAAGGATTTAAACCTTATTCGGAAATTCATTGAGGCGGCGAAGGCCGCCCGCTAAAACGGCTTTGAAAGCGAGTTTTTATGATGACAGCACAGGTCAATTCCTATCGCACCGGCCCCGATGAAAAAGGCCTGTTCGGCATCTATGGCGGGCGTTTTGTGGCCGAAACTTTGATGCCGCTCATTCTTGAGCTCGAGCAGGCCTACAAGGACGCCAAGGCCGACCCCACCTTTCGGGCCGAACTCGACTCATTCCTTGAGCATTACGTAGGCCGCCCGAGCCCGCTTTATTTTGCCGAGCGCCTGACCGAACATCTGGGTGGCGCGAAAATCTATTTCAAGCGCGATGAGCTCAATCACACAGGCGCCCACAAGATCAACAATGTGATGGGCCAGATCCTGCTGGCGCGGCGCATGGGCAAGAAGCGCATCATCGCGGAAACAGGCGCTGGCCAGCATGGTGTCGCAACGGCGACCGCTTGCGCCCGCTTTGGCCTGGAATGCATTGTTTATATGGGCTCGGTTGATATCGAACGGCAGAAGCCCAATGTGTTTCGCATGAAACTGTTGGGTGCTGAAGTGGTTCCCGCCCTTTCAGGCTCGCGCACTTTGAAGGACGCGCTCAATGAGGCGCTCCGCGATTGGGTCGCCAATGTTGAAGATACATTCTATTGCATCGGCACCGTAGCCGGCCCCCATCCCTATCCCGAAATGGTACGTGATTTTCAATCCATCATCGGTATTGAAACGAAACGTCAGATGCTGGCCCGTGAAGGCCGCCTGCCCGATTCACTTGTGGCCGCCATCGGCGGCGGCTCAAACGCCATGGGCCTGTTCCATCCTTTCCTCGACGACAAGGATGTGGAGATCATTGGCGTGGAAGCGGCAGGCCTCGGTCTTCGCACCAAGAAACATGCAGCCTCAATCACGGGCGGGAAACCCGGAATTCTCCATGGCAACCGCACCTACCTGCTGATGGATGATGATGGCCAGATCACCGAGGGCCATTCCATTTCGGCAGGCCTCGACTATCCCGGTATCGGCCCCGAGCACTCTTGGCTCCATGACATGAAACGCGTGCAATATGTGGCCGCAACGGACAAGGAGGCGCTTGCCGCCTTTCAACTCTGCTGCAAACTTGAAGGCATCATTCCAGCCCTCGAGCCTTCCCATGCGCTCGCCTATGTCATGAAGATTGCGCCAACCAAACCCAAGGACCATTTGATGGTGATGAACATGTGCGGCCGCGGCGACAAGGATATTTTCACGGTGGCGGATATCCTGGGAGTGAAATTGTGACGGGCCGCATTGAGCGTCGTTTCGCCGACCTCAAAAAACAGAAGCGGGCAGCACTCGTCACCTTTGTGACGGCAGGCGATCCCGACTATGAGACGTCGCTGAAGATCATCAACGGCCTGCCCAAAGCCGGTGCCGACATCATTGAATTCGGCATGCCCTTTACCGATCCCATGGCCGATGGCCCAGCCATCCAGGCCGCGGGCCTGCGCGCCCTTCATGGTGGGCAAACTTTGAAGAAGACCCTGAAGCTGGTGAAAGCCTTTCGGGCCGGAGATAAGGACACTCCGGTCGTGCTTATGGGTTATTACAATCCTATCTACGTTTACGGTGTGGAAAAATTTCTTGTGGATGCCAAGGCAGTAGGCGCCGATGGCTTGATCGTTGTCGATCTTCCTCCCGAGGAAGATGATGAACTCTGCATCCCGGCGATGAAGGCAGGTCTCAATTTCATCCGTTTGGCCACGCCCACAACCGATGACAGGCGCGCGCCCGCCGTGTTCAAGAATACCAGCGGCTTTGTCTATTATGTTTCGGTGCTGGGGATCACAGGAACCAAGACGCCTGATCTCAAAAGCGTTCGGAAGAATGTCATTCGCTTGCGCAATCATACCAACCTGCCCATTGCGGTTGGTTTCGGCGTGAAGACCGCCGAGCAGGCCCGTGCCATCGCGAAAAATGCCGATGGCGTTGTGGTAGGCTCCGCCCTTGTATCGGCTATTAAGGATAGTCTTGCAAAATCCGGCACCGCTTCACCAAAGACCGTGAAAGCGGTACACTCGCTGGTGAGCGACATCGCCCGTGGCGTGAGGAGCTAAATCAGTTGAACTGGATCAAGAATTTCGTTCGGCCGAAGATCCGCTCCATTCTGGGCGTCAAACGCGATGTGCCGGACAATATGTGGATCAAGGATCCGGAATCCGGCCAGATGGTTTTCTACCGGGATTTGGAAGCCAACCAGTTCGTGTTTCCGGGTTCCGATCATCACCATCGCCTGGCGCCGGATTTGCGGCTGAAGTCCATGTTCGACAATGGCGAATATGAAACGGTGGAGTTTCCCGCCGTGCCCGCCGATCCCCTGAAATTCAGGGACGAGCGGAAATATGTGGACCGCTTGAAAGAGGCGCGAGCCAAGGCCAACAGCGATGACGTAATCCACGCGGGCTTCGGCACCATTGATGCACTGCCCATCGTGATCGCCATCCAGGACATGGGCTTCATTGCGGGCTCGCTGGGGACGGCGGCCGGTGAAGCCATCATTACCGCCATGCGACTGGCCGTCTCCAAGAAATGTCCGTTCGTATTCTTTGTGGCCTCCGGCGGTGCCCGCATGCAGGAGGGCATTCTGTCTCTCATGCAGATGCCGCGCACAACGGTCATGGTGCAGGAGCTGCGCGCCCACAAATTGCCCTATATCGTTGTGCTTACCAATCCAACCACGGGCGGCGTCACTGCCTCCTATGCCATGCTGGGTGATTTTCACATTGCCGAGCCAAAAGCCCAGATCGGTTTTGCCGGCACCCGCGTCATTGAACAGACCATCCGCGAAAAACTTCCCGAGGGTTTCCAGCGCGCCGAGTATCTGCAGGAACACGGCATGGTTGATCTTGTTGTCCATCGCCATCAGATGCGTGAAACCATAAGCCGCGTGGCGCGGATTTTGATGAAATCATCCGAGTTGCCGGGTTCTAACAGCGGGGCATTGGTTCCGATCAGCGTCGAGTAATATCTTGGCGCGCAGTGATGCCATATTGAACCGGCTCTTGTCGTTGCATCCCAAGATCATCGATCTCAGCCTTGAGCGCATGGAAAGGATTCTGGCACGCCTGGAAAACCCGGAAAACAAATTGCCGCCGGTCATTCATGTGGCGGGAACAAACGGCAAGGGGTCCACGGTTGCCTACATCAAATCCATTCTTGAGCAGGCTGGACTTAAGGTTCACTGCTACACCTCGCCCCATCTCGTAAATTTTCATGAGCGCATTTATGTGGCTGGTGAAACCATCGCTGAAGAAAAATTGTCGGCCCTGCTGGAAGAATGTGAAGTCGCTAATGGCGTTGCGCCCATCACGTTTTTTGAAATCACAACCGCCGCGGCATTTCTGGCTTTCTCCCGAACCCCTGCCGATTATCTCATTCTTGAAGTGGGCCTGGGTGGCAGGCTCGATGCAACAAATGTTGTGGCGAGGCCCGTCCTTTCTGTGATCACCACCGTTGACTACGACCACCAGCAATATCTTGGAAACACGCTGACCGCGATCGCCCATGAAAAGGCAGGCATCTTGAAGAATGGTGTTCCCGCGATCATAGGCGCGCAACCCGACGAAGTGCGGGCGGAAATCGAATGTGTCGCTGAGAAAATTGGATCCCCGGTCTTCATTGCAAACCAGGACTGGCAATCCTTCGAGCAGCATGGGCGACTAGTCTTTCAAGATGAAAATAGCTTGCTTGATCTCAGCCTGCCGCAGCTGAACGGGCGCCATCAGGTTGACAACGCAGGCAATGCCATAGCTGCAATTCGTTTGCTGGATGATGTGCGCGTGTCTGAAACCCATATTGAGCAGGGATTGAGATCAGTAGTTTGGCCTGCGCGCATGCAAAAGCTGGGGCCGGGCGCTCTCACCAATCTCATTCCGAAGGACGCGGAGCTTTGGCTTGATGGCGGCCATAACCCGGCGGCAGGCCGCGTCATTGCGCGGGCTTTCTCCGATATCAACGACCGCTTTTCGCGGCCCCTCGTTCTCATCTGGGGCATGCTCAACACGAAAGATGCCGGCAGCTTCATTGAACCCTTTGCAGGCCTGGCACAGCGGGTGGTAACGATTGCAATTCCCGATGAACCAAATGCCGTTCCGGCTGATCAGCTGGCTGAAATTGCCCGTGGCCGGAATCTTTCAGCAGAAACCGCAACGTCGCTCACAAAAGCTTTGGGGCAGGCGTCGCTGACAACACCTGCCCCTCGAATTCTGATTTGTGGCTCTCTCTATCTCGCGGGCCACGTGCTGAGCCTCCACGAGAACAAACCGATGTCCGGCGTTTCAGGCGCCGCCAGGCGTTAGATCGATTGCTCAATCCAGGATTGCAGTTGGCCTTTGGGCGCGGCGCCTACCTTGGTGGAGGCAACGGCCCCGCCCTTGAACACCATCAGGGTTGGAATGCCCCGGACCCCGTATTTTGACGGCGTTTGGGGATTTTCATCGACGTTGATTTTTACAATCTTGACCTTGGAGCCAAGTGCCAGGGCAATTTCTTCCAGAGCTGGAGCGATCATTTTGCACGGCCCACACCATTCCGCCCAGAAATCAACAACGACAGGCGTACCTGATTTCAAGACATCGAGGTCAAATGATGAGTCAGAAACTTTTTGGGTGGACACGATTGATTCTCCGTCATTCCTAAGTTGGTGGACTGAAGGTAGGTATCGATTGGGTTGTGGTCAAGGGCGGCCCACGCTCACGTGATGGCTGCCATGTCCGAAATGGCCTTCTTGAGTGTATCGTCGGCAATCCAGTCCAGACGCGGCAGACTTGTCCAGAGAATGGCGGCACGAATAGTTTTGCCGCCGCAGGCTTGCCCAAGAGCCATCGCGTAGGCGGCGAGTTGCACGACATGGGGGTGATCAGCTTCGAGCCCATCAGGCACATTCCAATCGGTTTTATAGTCTAGTACGAGAATGTCAGTGGCCCGAATGACCAGACGGTCAATCCTTTCAGTCAGGCGTTGGCCGTTCGGCAGTATCGAGCCAATATTGACCTCCGCCTGACTATCCGATCCGAAAAAATCATGGTATTCCGGATCGAAAACTAGCCCGCAGATTTTTTCAGCCAGTTTTTCATCAAACCTGTTCTTGGCAAGAATACGCTTTGCGTAATTCAATCCCAGGTCAGGCGCCATTTGAGGCAGTTCCTCGAGAATTTTGTGGATGGCGCGGCCGCGGGCCATCGCCAGGTCGGAACCAGTTCTACGGGGCATGCTTGGCTGCCGGGCAGGTGGCCAGCTCTTTTGAACGGTATCAGGGTAGCGCGGATTCCCGAACAGCCAATCCGGAAATTCTTGAGCTGCCTTCGGCGTCAGAGAAAATTTCCCGTCCCAGATCGGATCCGGACCGAGGCGCAAGTAGCTTACGCCGTCGCCGGATTCAACGGCGCGCGGAATGCTTTGACCTTTTTGCGGATTCTCTAAGGCATCCGCCGCCAGGGCATACCAACTGTTTTCATCGAGCTTGCTCCTGTTTTTGTAACCGCAGACATAAAGCTCGTCGCGCGCCCGGGTCATCGCCACATAGAGCAGGCGCCGTTGCTCCTCCAATTCTGTTTGCTTGTCACTGTCCTTCCAGTCTTCAATGGCCTGTGATTGAGCGAGCCCCGACAGCCGCCAGAATGGCAACTTCGATCCGCTTGAATTTGCTTCTACAAACATGAGCGCCGTTGTCGCGTTGCTTCTCGGCGTCGATGTCGTGTCAGGCAGGATCACGATGCTGGACTCGAGCCCCTTCGCACCATGGACCGTCATCAGGCGCACCTCGCCGGTTCCGCGATCCATATTGCGCTTGATCTCGGTGTCTTCCGAGGCAAACCACAGGGCAAAGCCGGCGAGAGACGAGGAATGGCTTTCTTCATAGGAGAGCGATGCTTCAAGCAATGCATCGAGCGCGTCTCCAGCCTCACTTCCCAAACGCGCCAGAAAAGCTTTTCTGGTTCTGATCAGAACCTTCGACAGGAATTCAAATGGCCGCGCATCTTCTGAAGCCTTTAGCCACTCTTGCAAAACCGTGTGAGCCTCAATGCAGCTCGCCTCGCCCGAAGCAGAAAGCCCAGTCCACAGGGAGGCGGTTCCGCGCCCATGGGCCAGCTTGAAAAGCTCATCCTCCGTCAGGGGCGCAGGTACAAGCGGGCTTTTGAGCACGCAGGCCAGGGAATAATCATCCTCCCGCAGAAGCACAAATTGCACCAAAGCCATGATGTCGAGGATCGCAATATTCTCTGAGAGCTTTAAGCGGTCCGCACCCGCAACCGGAATTCCAGCTTTTCTCATTTCGCTGATCAGAATGTCAAAAAGGGAACTGCGGGTTCGAAACAGGATCAGAATATCACCTGCCTCGACTGCACGGTCGAGAGCGGCAATATGGCGTTTGCCAATCCAGGATTTAATCGTTTCAGCAAGCTTTCGCGCCAATTTGCGTAACGCGGATTTGGGCGGATACTGATCTACAGGAGCTTGCCAGGGTTCCCGCTCAGCCTTCTCATCGGCCTCCATGAGCGGCCAGAGTTCAAACAGTCCGCGCTCGTCTTTTCGGTTGGATTCATGATGCAAAATCTGCGGATGAAGGCCGTCGAGACCGGCGCGGGCTCGTGACCCTTCCGCAAAAACCATATCAACCGCCGTCAGAATTTCCTTCGTGGAGCGATAGGAGATCGTGAGATCAACATTATTGAAGGCCTGACCCACATTGGTGATCTTCGTCCCGAATATTTCGCGGGAGTATTCAAAGGCGGCGGGGTCTGCTCCCTGAAAGCTGAAGATGGATTGCTTGCGGTCACCCACAACAAACAGCGTGCGGTCAGAAATCTCGCGGCTGCCAGTTCCGGAGAAGAACTCACTTGTCAGCGCGCTGACAATCTCCCACTGGGCAAGGCTGGTGTCCTGCGCCTCATCGACAAGCACGTGTTCAATGCCGCGGTCAAGCTTGTAGAGAACCCATTGCGCTGAGGATTTGTCAAGAAGCAGGTCACGGGTTTTCAGAATGAGATCATCAAAATCATAAGCTCCGCGCAGTTTTTTTGCGGTTTCGAATTTTGAAATCATCGCATCCGCAAGCGTAAGCAAGGCACAGGTCGCTTCAATGCGCGTGAGATTATCAATCTGCTCGATTAAATTGAGGCTGCGGGAATATTCCTGTGAAAGCCAGTTTTCAATCCATGGATGGGCCTTGAGAAGTTTTGCAGTAACTACGGACGGGATTTTTTTTGGCTTTTCACCTTCCGACGTAAAGTAAATGCGGCGATAGAGTTGTTCAGCCTGCATACTGTCTGTCACTTTCAGCAGAGGCGCAAGATGGTTTGCTGTCTCCTGATTGGTAACGAGGGAATCAGACAGTAGAGGAATGATTCCGGCAATTGTTGCTCTGTCAAAATTCAAAAATTCTTCCCTGAGAGTTTCGATTCTCTGTTGCGGGTCTACTCCCAATTGAACCCTGAGCACTTGGCCAATGCCCTCTATGGAACCATGTAGCGCTATCGCGTCTTTCAGAACCTGTCGTTTGGATAAGAGGCGTTCTAGTAACCCATCAAAACTGTCTGAATGGGTGTAGCGCGTTACGACCTCCAACGCGTTGGTGAAAACCGAACATTCATCTCCCTGGGCCTCGCGCAGCACATGATCACGGGCTTCCCGGAGAAGTTGATTGGATTGACTGGATTCCAGAACTTGAAATCCCGGAGCAAGCCCTGCCTCGACCGGAAAAAGCTGCAGAATTCTTTCGCAAAAGGCGTGAATGGTTTGAATCTTGAGGCCGCCGGGCGTTTCCAGGGCTGCGGTGAAAAGCCGCCTGGCCCGGGCAAGCGTCTGGTGACTGACATCGTCACTTCCCATTTGGTTGAGCCGTTTTGAAAGCGCCGCGTTGGTAAGGCCAACCCATTCGCCGAGCCTTTCATGCAACCGGTTGGCCATCTCCTTGGCCGCTGCCTTGGTATAGGTGAGGCATAGGATCGACATAGGATCAATGCCCGCAAGCATGAGGCGGGTCACCCGGTCCACCAGCACATGGGTTTTGCCAGAACCCGCATTGGCGCCAACCCAGGCGGAGGCCGAAGGGTTGGAAGCCGTTTTTTGCTCGGGCGTGGCGTTCATGGACTTGGCCATCAGCTGTCACCTGCCAGGATCCACTCGCGGTAGCGCGAGAGATGGTCGTAGTCACAAACCGCTTCGACATTTTCAATGGCATAGCGGGGAAGATAGGCGAGCCCGGGGTTTTGATATTTGCCCAAGAGTCCAATAAGGCTTGCAAGGTGCCGGCGCGCCACCTCCATTGGGGCAAGGTCAACTGATTTCAATTCCCCGGGCGGAATGCCGCCGGTTATCCGTATGTAAGTCAGCGCACGCGTCTCTTGCTTGCCCAAATGTTCAAAGGCGCCAAGTTCAAGCATGGCGGCCTCCAGCGTGAGCTGGGGTGAAAATCCTTGATCTATTTTCTTGGTGCTGGGAATTACCCCGGATTTGAAATCAACAATGCGCGCCGTGCCATCGGAAAAAATATCGATCCTGTCGGCCCGCGCGCTGAGCGTAAAGTCCGTTCCACCAATTTTCAGCGGCAGACTTCCCTGTACTTCCGCAAAGGCCCGTTCGATATCACCTCGTAGTAAAACTTCGTTCTCAACAATCCATGTGGCAAGGCGCTGGAACCTTGTCCACCAGAAACCCATGATTTCCGGGTCATTCCTGAAGGGCCGGAAGATTTCCTTACCAAGCGCGATAAATTTTTCCACCGCGTCGCCTGGCAGGGCATTTGGATAAAGCGTGAAAAAATCTCCAATGGCCTTGTGGAAAAGCGTGCCGCGGAGCGCGGCATCGGGATCTGCGGCAATGTTGGGCAGCGGCTTGAGTTTCAACACGGCATCCGCATAAATCGCATAGGGGTCGCGGATGAGTGTTTCAACTCGGCTCACGCTTATGCGATTAGGCCTTGCATCGACCGGGGGCTGGGGCTGCGGCTTGCCAACGGGAGTGGGTTGCGCACTATCGGCGCGGTCAAGTCTTGCGGCCCACTCCTGCCATGAGCCCGATTGTCTATCCTCAAGTTTGTGGCCAGCCGCTTTCAAAATTGTCTGCAGGCGCAAAATCCACCGGGAAGGAATGGCGGGGTCCATGCCGTCGCGCCGTGACCAGGTGAGAAAGACCTGATTTGCGCCGAAGGCCTGGACAAAATCATGGGCCGATTGACCGATGTTGCGCTCCGGCTGCTGCATGCCGAAAACATCACGCATCGGACGGTTGAGCCAGGGTCCGGGGTCCGGCAGCCGTGGCCACGTTCCCTCATTCAGCCCGCCGAGAATGAGGGTCTGCGGGTGGATCAGGCGGGCTTCCAGCAATCCGAGGATTGAAAGCCGTGTATCGGCGTTTTTGATTTCCCGAACTGGAATCTTTTGCATGTGCTGGCGGATTGTGGCGCTTGCCCGGGCGAAATCACAATTGGGGAGTCTGAAGGACTCCTGCCGCAGTGTATCAATGAGCTTCTCAAGCTCCTCTACTTCAGGTCCGCTCCAGAAGCCGCCACCTGCAATATTTTCCGCAACAGAAACCAAACCGTCGAGATGGGAAACAAATGAGGTGACGGGACGCGGCGAGAGCGGAGTCAGCATCTCCACAACACGCAGGAGACAGTCGCGCATCTCGTGCCAGTCGCTCTCTTTGAGGCGGGCCACAAGGGGATGAGGATAAGATTCAGTTTTAGAGATGGCCTGCTCGAATGAAGGCGGCAGGCCTTCCAGCCCATGTATCATTGGCAAGGAGCGGAACAGGGCGACTTCGATATTTCGTGCCGCGGCGCTGAAATGCTCCCGTTCAAAGCCAAATCTGGCGAGATGGTGAGTGAACAGGTTTTGCAGCGAAGCTGCGGAAAAATTTTCTTCGACGGCATCCATGAGGAGAACCAGCAGAGATGCTGCACCGAAGCGGCTGAGGGGTTCGCCGGCGGAATCGTCAACCCCGATATTCCAGCGTGAAAGATTTGATTTCACCCGCCGTGCCAGGTCACGGTCAGGTGTCACCAGGGCCACGTCGCCATTGGGCCGTTCCAGGGCCTGCCGCATCATCAGCGCAATGATCGCTGCCTCGTCATTTTTGTCGCGCGCTTCAACAAGTGATACATTTTCAAGGGCCCGTTTGATCCTGCCGCCTTGGTCAGCCAACGCCCGCTGCCAGTCGTCGGAGACGTCAGAGGGACGCATGAGTTCGCTCGCAAGCCACGCGCGGCCTTTGGAACCCGATCCAAGCGGCATGATCTCATGGCGTTCCACACCAATGGCTTCGACCAACTGCTTGATGGCAAATTGCGGATGCTGTGGTGAAACAGCGTCCCAACTCTTCTTGTCCATATCCTGATCAAGGCCAGGCAATATCACCGCACCGTTCTCAAGATTGGAAATTGCTTTCAGCAATTCCCGGGTCGCCGGAATGGTGCCCGTGGAACCTGCGGCAATGATGGGACCTTGCGGTGGATTTTCAGTTATCCGTTTGGCCTCCAGCCGGATGAGGCGGCTGCGCCGCTCCTTCGCCCCCATGAGATTCTCATTCATAAGCAGCGCGGGGAGTTTTTTGCTTGCCAGATCAAACAGGCTCAGGATTGCTTCCCGATGAACCGCGAGATCAATCAGATAGGCCTCCGGCAGGCGGTCAAAGGAAACTTCTTCAGTTTCCATGACGTCAATCAGTTCCGCAAGGCTTGCCGCCAGGGATTGAGTCTGCTGTGGCGCATTCGCAAGTTCTTGCGCAAGGCGAAGCTGTGGATGTTCGGAGGACCACTCGTCAATAAGAGCAATGAGTGCAAACTCACGGCCGATATCGCTTATCGCATCGGGTAGGCCGATATGAGCAGGCTGCGCTTCGAGAACATCTTCATCGAGATCGCCGATGGGCCTGATCCGCGGCAGGACAAGCGCCGGTTTGCCGCTTTCAATGAGCAGTTTTTCCTGAAGTTCGCGCGCCGAGCGCCTTGTGGGAACCAGTATGGTCCATGCGGCAAGTGACGGATGTTTTTCGTGGGACTGTTCCGCGTAGGGAAACCCCCGCATAACCGCCTTCGCCAAGATGTCCAGAAAAGGCGCATCACTCGCGATTGTGTAGACGCGCTGCTGCCCCTTGCTCATGATCTAGGTCTTGGCGAGCTCGGCCTCGGCCAAGGCAATGGCGGCTGGCGTTCCCACATGAAGCCATTTTCCGCTGTGCGCCATGCCATGCAAGCGGCCTCCCAA
>CAZAMS010000052.1:0-15092 GCA_964486305.1 uncultured Aestuariivirga sp. | reverse complement strand
CAATTCTATGCCCAGCTTGCGACCTTTGCAGGAATTGCCATGGTTGCCGTTGTTGTCGGTGTGCTGACGCGGTTTTTTGTGAGCCACTACATCTTCCGCTGGCGCACCGCGATGAATGACTACTACATGGATAACTGGTCCAGGCTCCGTTTCGTCGAAGGCGCTTCGCAGCGTGTGCAGGATGATACGATGCGATTTTCGAGCACCATGGAGGGGCTGGGCGTCAATCTCATTGATTCCGTGATGACGCTCATCGCCTTCCTGCCGGTGCTCATGCAGCTCTCGTCCAATATCACTGAACTTCCGGTCATCGGCCATATCCCCAATGCCCTGGTGGTCATTGCCATTGTATGGTCGCTCTTTGGCACGGGCTTTCTGGCGCTCATCGGAATCAGACTGCCCGGCCTGCAATTTCGCAACCAACGCGTCGAGGCGGCCTATCGCAAGGAGCTGGTTTTCGCCGAAGATGACGAGACGCGGGCGCAGCCACAGACCGTTGCCGAGCTCTTTGCAGCCGTGCGCAAGAATTATTTCCGTCTCTATTTCAACTACATGTATTTCAATATCGGGAGGATTCTCTACCTGCAGACCGACAACATCTTTCCCTACATCGTGCTGGCACCTACAATTGTTGCGGGGAAAATTACGCTCGGTGCCATGAACCAGATTCTCAACGCCTTCGCCCAGGTGCGGTCGTCATTTCAGTATCTGGTCAATTCCTGGACGACAATCGTGGAGCTTCTGTCGATCTACAAACGTCTCCGCACCCTTGAAGCGGCCCTTCACGGCGAGGAACTCTCGGGGATTGAAACGACACAGGACGATGCGGGGGTGAAGGTCGGGGCAAGTTAAAGTAAACTATTCGCCAACAAAGTAATCGTTTTTTGCTGATTCCGCGCTCACGACTCCGGCTTTCACATCGGCCTCAATCAGCGCTTTCGCCCGCAAGCGGGGATCGCCGAAGCCGCCGCCGCCGGGGAGTTCGACGACGAGGCTGTCGCCGGTTGGGATGACATGGATGCCCTTGTCGGGAAGGGGTCTGCCGCTTCCCAAGCGCGCTACGCCTTTTACGCCGGAGCCTCCGCCGTCCCGCCCCAATGCCGGGTTCTTGATGCGGTCAAAGGTTGCAGCGGAAATGGTGAAGGGAGCTTTTTCGCGATTGGCGATTTCAATGGCCTGCGAAAGTCCGCCGCGCCATTCGCCAGTGCCGGCGCTGTCCATCAGATATTCCTTGCGCCTGAAATAAAGCGGGCATTGGTTTTCGGTGACTTCGATTGGGATGGCACCTATGCCTGAGGGGAAGGCGGTTGTCGCCAAACCATCCTTGCCGGGCCTGCCGCCGATGCCGCCAAGCGCGATGCTGATTACGCCGAATTCCCTGGCCTTTGCGGTTTCGTGGGCGGGCACGCGGCCATGGGCGCTGTTCAATCCCAATATCCAGATGGAGCCAGCGCTTTCCGCCTGCACTTTTCCGGGGAGCGCCTGGGCGAGGCAACCGAACACGGCATCCGCCAGCATCTGGCCGATGACATGGCGCGCTGTGACGGGCGATGGGCGGATGGGATCAACGCAGGTTCCGGCAACGGTTACGAGATCAAAGCAGGAGAGCGAGCCGATGTTGTTGGGCACATGGGGCGCTATCACCGCCTTGAGGCCGAAGACCGAATAGGCGTGGGTGTAGGTGCGGGGGGAATTGATGCCGAAGATGGAGGCGGCTGAAGAGCCGGTGAAATCAATGGTTATTTTGCCGTTCTTGATGGTGAGTTTCGACCTGATGGTGATCGGCCCCTCATAGCCATCGAGCGGCATTTCGTAAGCCCATTCGCCTTCGGGCATCGCCTTGATGGCTTCGCGCGCGCCTTTTTCTGACGTGGTGAGAATGTGTTTGGCAAGAGGTTCCAAGCTTGTGAGCTTGAACTCGGTCATCATCTCAATCAGCCGTCTTGCGCCCGTGTCATTGGCGCTCACCAGAGAGAGAAGGTCGCCGCGCACTTCCACGGGATTGCGCGAATTGGCAAGGACCACCGAGAGTAGCTCTTCGTTGATCTTGCCTTCCTTGCGCATCTTCAAATGGGGAATGAGGGTGCCTTCCTCGAAGGACGAATTGGCCTTGGCCGACATGCCAACGCCACCCACGTCAATCACGTGACAGGTGCTGGCAAAAAACGCCACCAGCTTTTTGCCGAGGAACACCGGCGTCATCATCACATAGTCGAACAAATGGCCGGTGCCGAGCCACGGGTCGTTGGTGACGTAGACATCGCCGGGCTTCATGGTGGATTGCGGATAGTGCTTGAAGAAATGGCCCACGGCGGTGGCCATGGTGTTCACGTGTCCCGGCGTTCCGGTCATGGCCTGGGCGATCATGTAGCCGTCGGCGTTGTAGACGCCGGCTGAGAGGTCGCCCGCCTCGCGCGTGATAGTGCCGAAGGCCGAGCGCAAAAGCGATTGGGCCTGTTCCTCGACAACGGCAATCAGGCGGTTCCACATGACCTGGGTGCGGATGGCTTCGAGCGCGGATTTGCTCATTTTGATTGCTCCAGAATGATGTAGCCCAGGCTGTTGATCTTCGCCTTGAAATTTGCGCCGACGATTGTCGAGGTCTCGTCCTCGGCGATAATCGCCGGGCCTTTGAAAGCGGCGCCGGGCTTCATGTCGAAGCGCCAATAGACGGGAGCCATCACCTGCTTGCCCAAGGCTGGATCATAGATCAGCCGCCTGCTTCTGGGCTTTGGTGTGAATTTGCTTGAGGTATTCTTTGCACGCGTTGGTTTTCTGGCAACCGACGAAACCGTGACTGACCAGGTGATTGCTTCCGCTTCCTGATTGGGAATGCGAAGTCCATAAACCTGTTCATATTGGGCTTCAAACGCGGCCTTGAGCTTTGCGCCATCCGTATCTGCCAGTGTTTTGAGCGGGACGGAAATGCGGATTTCATGACCCTGACCGACATATCTGCAATCGGCAATAATCTGCACCGTTGCTTTTGCGTTGCCTAATGCGGGCTCAACAACGGCGCGGGCATCGGTCGTCATGTGTTGCAGGAGCTTGTTCACGGACATTGCATTGAATGTGTCCAGCGAGACCGCCGCACTCCGCGTTACTTCATAGGCGATGGGTGCGCGCAGGAAACCAATGGCCGAACCAACGCCCGCGCCCTTGGGCACGATGATGGTTTTTACGCCAACCTTTTCGGCAAGCCTGCAGGCATGAAGTGGCGCGCCGCCGCCAAAAGCAATCATGGTACAGGCGGCAATATCGCGGCCGCGTTCAATGGCGTGAACCCGCGCCGCATTGGCCATGTTTTCCTCGACGATTTCGGTGACACCCGCCGCCGGCCAGAAATCCTTGAGGCCCAGCGGATCGCCGATGGCATTCTGTAAAGCTGACTTGGCGTTGGCCTCATCAAGCTTGATCTTGCCGCCAGCAAAATAGGCGGGATCGATTTTGCCCAATGCCAGATTGGCATCGGTGACGGCGGGTTCAATACCGCCGCGGCCATAGCACACGGGGCCGGGAGTCGAGCCTGCGCTGTCTGGTCCCACGGTGATGCGGTTTAATTTATCTACGCGGGCGATGGAGCCGCCGCCGGCACCGATTTCCACCATTTCAATCACGGGAATGCGCACCGGAATGCCGGAGCCCTTCATGTCGCGGTAGGCGCGGGCGATCTCAAATTTGCGGGCGCGCTCGGGTTCGCCGTTGGTGAGCAGGCAAATCTTGGCTGTGGTACCGCCCATGTCAAAGGAGACGACTTCGGGCAACGCGCATTCGGCGGCGATTTCAGAAGCGAGGATTGCGCCGCCTGCCGGGCCTGATTCAACCAGGCGAATGGGAAAGCGTGCGGCTGTTTCCAAAGTGGTGAGGCCGCCACCGGACATCATGAGGAAAAGCGGGCAGTTCATGCTCATGTCTTTCAACTGGTCGCGCAGGCGATGGAGGTAACCCGCCATCAGGGGGCGCACGTAGGCATTGGCAACAACAGTGGAAAAGCGTTCGAATTCGCGGATTTCCGGGGCCACTTCGCTGGAGATGCAGATGGTCACGTCTTTCGGCAAAGCGGCGGCCAGAACTTCGCGCACCCGGCGCTCGTGGTTGTCGTGGGCATAGGCATGGAGAAAGCCGATGGCCACGGCCTTCACATTTTCGTCGCGTAATCCTTGCGCAAGACTTTGCAATGCGGATTCATTGAGTGGAACCAGAACGTCGCCGTCGGCGGACAGGCGCTCTTCAACGGTGAAGCGCAAAGTTCTTGGGACGAGGGGCACCGAACGGTCGATCATCAGGTCATAGTGATCGAAGCGTTTCTCGTAGCCCTGCTCGAGAATGTCGCGGAAACCCTTGGTGGTAATGAAAGCAGTTTTGGCGCCCTTTCTCTCAATCAAGGCATTGGTGGCCAGAGTCGTGCCATGAATGAACACACCGATATCAGCGGGCTTTATTCCCGATTGTCGGAGAACAAGGCCAATACCTTCGATCACGCCCAATTCCGGCGCCTGCGTGGTGGTCAGAACCTTGCCGCTCCAACGCTCGCTTCCGGCTTCAAGGACAATATCGGTGAAGGTACCACCGATATCGGCGGCGAGTTTGATGGTTTTGCTCATGGCCGAGATACCTACTATTGCGTGCGCGCAAATCCTAGGGGCTTCAGACATGGCTGGGTTGACAGGCTGAGAATAGTGGCCGCAAGCTGAGGCGTGCTTTCTGCCGGGAATTAGACCTTGCTAGCGTCGGAGTCGCATCTTGCCACGGGATATCGACATTTTGTGTCGGTGGCGACGCTTGGCTCGGTGCGGGCGGCTTCGCGTCATTTGAATGTTGCGGCTTCCGCCATCAGCCGGCAGATCGGATTGCTCGAGGCGCAGCTGGGGATCAGCCTGTTTGAACGCCATACGCGCAGCCTCGCCCTGACCGAGGCGGGGGCTGAGCTGTTGCGAGGCTTGCAAGCGGTGAACCAAACCCATGAGGGCACGCTTGATATGCTGGCGGGTCTGAAAGGTATTACACGTGGACGGGTGAGCATTGCGGTGGTTGAAAGCCTTTCGATCTCGTTTCTTCCTGATCTGCTGATCGCCTTTTCCAGGAAATTTCCGGGCGTGCAGGCAGCCATTACGGTTGCTGGCTCTGACATGGTGACGGAGCTGGTGCGCGAACGCGAGGCCGATGTGGGGGTGACCTTCAATCCATCGGCGCTTGAAGGTTTGACCGTTGAGTTTGAGCGGGGCATTCCCCTGGGGGCGACCATGGCACCGTCCCATCCCCTGGCCAAATCCAAGTTACTCACTCTGGCGCAATGCATGGAGCATCCGATTGCGTGGCCGGCGCGCGAGCTCAGCATTCGCCTCATTCTGGACCGGGCGCTGGGGGCGCGAACGGCACGGCATGAGCGCCTGTTTGAATGCAACTCACTACGCCTGATGGCGGCACTGGCCAGGGATGGCGGTTGTATTGCTTTCCAAACGCTTTTTGGCATTGAAAGGGATATTGCCGAAAAGAACCTGGTGTTTATTCCCTTGGCAGACCGCAAACTGCCGCCCAGCCGGCTCACGCTTGTCCACCGCCCCGGGCTTGACCGGAAAACCGCGGCAGGCGCCTTTCTCGATCTTGCCAAGCAACAGCTTCCAAAGGTTTTTGATGTGCGAAAAAAGTGAACATAGGCGTGCTTTTATTGTTCTTTTTAGAACGAATTGATTATGATACAAAATTGAAATCCGCCACAAAGAGCGGCTTTCAACGAATTTTCTCGGGGAAATGCATGGGCCGTCTGACGACGCACGTTCTTGATACAAGCTCTGGCAAGCCTGCTTCAGGGCTTAGAATCGAATTGTGGTCAATCGCCGCAAAGCCGGAACTTGTCAAGACTGCCACAACCAATGGTGATGGCCGCGTTGACGGTGCGATACTTGAAGGAGATAGCTTCAAGACCGGTACTTATGAACTCCGGTTTCATGCCGGCGCCTATCTCCGGGCGAGCGGCGTGAAGCTTGATGAGCCTGCCTTTCTTGATGTGATCCCCATACGTTTCGGCATTTCCAATCCGTCGCAGCATTATCACGTGCCGTTGCTGCTCTCTCCCTACGGCTATTCAACTTATCGGGGGAGCTAGGGACATGGCGCGCAATTCAATTCGTTTTCTGCGCAAGGGACAAGTCGTCAAACTTGGTTCCATTTCGCCCATGACAACGCTGCTCGACTACCTGCGCCTTGAGGAAAAATCCAAAGGCACCAAGGAGGGCTGCAACGAGGGTGATTGCGGCGCCTGCACTGTAGCGCTGGGTTCGCTCGAAGATGGACGCGTGGTCTATGAGCCGGTCAATGCCTGCATTCTTTTGCTTGGCCAGATCGACGGCAAGGAATTGGTCACGGTTGATGATCTCGCTATCGATGGAAAATTGCATCCCGTGCAGAAGGCCTTTGTGGATAATCACGCTTCGCAATGCGGGTTTTGCACACCGGGCTTTGTGATGTCCCTGTTCACACTTTATCACGCGGGCAAGAAGCCGACGCGGCAGGAGATTGTTGATCATATTGCCGGCAATCTCTGCCGCTGCACGGGCTATCGTCCTATTGTGGATGCCGCCGTGAAATCCTGCACTGGAAAGCCTGCGGATGCCTGGGCTGCAGCGGCAAAGGCAACCGGAACTCAATTGGCTGCTCTTAATGATGGCGCAGATGTTTTCGTAGGGGATACCAGTACATTCTTTGCCGCACCAGCAAGTTCGGAGTCACTTGCCAAGCTTTGCGCGGAACATCCCGACGCAACGATTGTTGCGGGGGCGACGGATGTTGGGTTGTGGATTACCAAGCACCTTCGTGACCTGCCAAAAATTATTTATGTCGGTCGTGCCAAGGGTCTTGATACAATCGTTGATCAGGGCACGCATATATCCATCGGGGCCAGCGCTACCTATGCAGATGCTGAGTCCCATCTCGCGTCGATTGACCCTGATATTGGCGAAGTGATCCGCCGGCTTGGGGCGAAGCAGGTTCGTGCTTCCGGCACAGTCGGCGGAAATATTGCCAATGGATCGCCGATTGGTGATAGTCCGCCCATGCTGATTGCCTTGGGCGCAACGCTTCATCTTCGCCATGGGGAAAATGAACGGCATATCCGGCTTGAGGATTTTTTTGTGGGCTACGGTAAGCAGGACCGCGCCGCTGGCGAATTGGTCTGGCGCGTGGATGTTCCCAAGCTCAAGGCCAACGAAGCGTTTCGCGCCTACAAACTCACCAAGCGTTTTGACCAGGATATTTCGGCGGTGATGAGCGCTTTCAAGTTTACGCTTGATGGCCGGACGATCAGGTCAGCCCGAATCGCTTTTGGCGGCATGGCGGCAACGCCTAAACGCGCAACCCAGGCGGAATTGGCGTTGCGTGGCGTATCGCTTGATGCGCCGCAGGATTGGGAGCGGGCGATCGCAGCCATGGCTGCGGACTATCAACCCATTGATGATATGCGGGCTTCGGCAGAATATCGTCTTGTTGCAGCGTGCGCATTCCTGCGCAAGGCCCTAATGGAGGTTGCCACAGGAAATTCGCGGTCCACGCGCGTCGTTGGTGTTCGTGAGGAGGCGGCCTGATATGGCAGTGATGGCGCGCATGATTGAAACAGACACGGTTGGCCTTGCGCTCGCCCATGACAGCGCTGCGCTCCATGTTCAGGGAACGGCTGTCTATATCGATGACATGCGAGAGCCCGATGAAACGCTTCATGTTGAGCCGGGCTATGCGCCAAATGACGCGCACGGAAAGATCGTGAGTATTAACGTTGACCCCGTTCGTGCATTCCCCGGTGTTGTGACTGTGCTGACCGTGAAAGATGTTCCTGGTGTCAATGATTGCAGTCCAGCTCTTGGTGATGATCCTATTTTCGCCGAAGGTGTAATCGAATTTCACGGGCAGGTGGTTTTTGCAGTTGTTGCTGAAACGCGCGAGATTGCGCGGCGCGCGGCGCGGCTGGCGAAAATCGAGATTGCTGGCAAGGCACCCGCTGTTACTGTCGAGCATGCCCTTGCCATGGGCACCAAGGATGTGCTGCCGGAATATGCTTTCACACATGGCGATGTCGGGAAGGCGCTCAAGGCTTCCGCCCATGTGATTGAGGAAAGTTTCCATGTCGGCGGTCAGGAGCATTTTTATATAGAAGGGCAGGTTGCGCTGGCCGTGCCGGAAGAAAAAGGCGGCATGACGGTTTATTCGTCCACGCAACATCCCACCGAAATCCAGCATTGCATCGCCAAGATGTTGAAGGTTCCCGATGCGATGGTAACTTGTGAATGCCGGCGCATGGGCGGCGCCTTCGGTGGCAAGGAAAGCCAGGCGGCACAGTGGGCGGCGTTGGCAGCGCTCGCGGCCCATGTCACAGGGCGACCCGCGAAGTGCCGATTGGACCGCGATGAAGACATGATCATGACGGGCAAGCGCCATGATGTGCGGGTGGATTACAAGATTGGCTATGATGACAGCGCGCGCCTGACCGCTGTCGATGTGGATTTTCTGGCGCGCTGCGGCTATTCGGCTGATCTCTCCCAAGGTGTGTGTGACCGCACTATGTTCCATTGCGACAATGCCTATTTCTATCCGGCCTATCACATCAAATCGCGGAGGCTTCGCACCAATACGGTTTCCAATACGGCGTTCCGTGGCTTCGGCGGCCCGCAGGGCATGGTTTTTGCCGAGCGCGTGATGGATGCGATCGCCATTGAGATGGGTCTTGACCCTCTCGACGTGCGTAAACGCAATCTTTATACCCGCGGGCGCGATGTGACGCCCTACAGGCAGAAGGTTGAGGACAATATTGCCCTTGAGGTTATTGAGGCGCTGGAAAAATCCAGCCGTTACCGGACGCGGCGCAAGGCGATTGCTGCCTTCAATAAGCAGAATACGGTTCTGAAAAAGGGCATTGCGCTCACGCCTGTCAAGTTTGGCATTTCATTTACGCTCACCCACCTCAATCAGGCGGGCGCACTCGTCCATGTCTATACGGATGGTTCGGTGCATCTGAACCATGGCGGCACGGAAATGGGGCAGGGGCTCTACATCAAGATCGCACAGGTCGTTGCCGAGGTGTTTGGCATCTCGGCGGATCGCGTGCGTATTACCGCCACGACCACGGGCAAGGTTCCCAACACCTCGCCGACGGCTGCCTCATCGGGCACGGATTTGAATGGCATGGCGGCGAAGGCTGCGGCTTCGGCGATCAAGACCCGCATGATTGATTTTGCGGCGAGGGAATGGAAAGTCGCGAAGTCGCGTATTAAGTTTGAAAAGGGCCAGGTTCTTATCGGCAATCAAACTATTGCGTTCGGCGAGTTGGCCAAGAAGGTGCATGCGGGCCGCGTGTCGCTGTCATCGACGGGCTTCTATTCCACGCCGAAGATCACCTGGGACCGGCCCAATGGGCGCGGCAATCCGTTTTTCTATTTCGCGTATGGGGCGTCCTGCTCGGAAATCACCATTGACACGATGACCGGGGAAATGCGGGTTGACCGGGTTGATATTCTCCATGACGTCGGGCGCTCGCTTAATCCGGCCATCGACATGGGCCAGATTGAAGGTGGCTTCGTACAGGGCATGGGGTGGTTGACGACCGAGGAACTGGTGTTCGATGACAAGGGACGGCTGCGGACCCACGCGCCTTCCACTTATAAAATCCCTTGCGCCTCCGATGTGCCAGCTGATTTCCGGGTGAAGCTCTATGAAAGCGGCGGCAACCGGGCGGATTCGATTTATCGCTCCAAGGCCGTGGGTGAGCCGCCCTTGATGCTGCCGATTTCAGTCTGGTGCGCCATCGCGGATGCCGTAGGCAGCCTGAAGCCGGGGGTCATTCCGAAACTTGCAGTTCCTGCAACGCCGGAGGCAATCTTGCGGGCGGTGAAAGCGATGCACGCATGAAGGACTGGGCACATATCGTCAATACACTGGAAGCGCATGGCACATGCGCCATGGTTTCTGTCGTGAAGGTTGAAGGTTCAGCACCGCGGGAAGCGGGTGCCCGCATTGTCGTCTCACCGCTTGGATTTCATGGGACTATTGGCGGTGGCACATTGGAATGGCATGCCATTGCCAAGGCGCAAGCCTTGCTCGGCAAGCCAACACAGCACAGGCTGAGTGTCCATTCGCTTGGTCCCGATCTCGGCCAGTGCTGCGGCGGGCGCGTGCAACTTGTGACCGAAGTGTTTGCGCGAAATGATCTGGCGGAAGCCAGGGGCTTTGCTGCGCAGGAAGCGAAAGGCGCATTCGAAATAGTTGGACGCATTCTGGTGCCGGATTTCATTGAGGAGTTTGGAGACAGCAACCGCAAGCTCTATCTCTTCGGGGCAGGGCATGTGGGCCGCGCGCTGGTTTTGGCTCTGGCGCCATTGCCGTTTGATGTCATCTGGATCGATCCCAGAGAAGGAGCGTTTCCTTCGGTTGTGCCCTCCAATGTGGTGACAATCCAAAGTGAAAATCCTGCCGCTGAAATAGCGAAAGCACCTGCTGACAGCTTTGCCCTTGTCATGACTCATAGCCATCCGCTTGATCTTGAAATCATTGATGCGGTGTTGCGCAACCCCAGCTTTGCCTATGCGGGACTTATTGGCAGTGCGACGAAACGCGCGCGCTTTTCCAAAAGGCTGCGCGAGGGCGGGGTGCCTGATGAAAAAATTGGCGCGATGGTGTGTCCCATTGGAATTTCCGGCATAAAATCCAAGCACCCCGCTGCCATTGCAGCAGCGACCGCAGCCCAGTTGCTCGAAAGAGATGAGTTGTTGAGAACAGCGGCAATTCCACTCGCAGGGGCAGTAGATTTGGTTAAAGTCGGTCAGGGGAGGCGTGCATCATGACGGTACCGGAATATCTTCTCGAGGCCATCGATATCGTTAAGGTGTTCGGCACGCTCCGTGCCAATGATGGTGTGACACTTCGTGTTGCGCCCGGTGAAATCCATGCTTTTCTCGGTGAGAACGGCGCAGGCAAATCCACGCTGGTCAAAATGATCTATGGGTCGCTGCATCCGACATCGGGAACGATCAAGTGGATGGGCCAGGAGGTGGTCATTCCCAATCCCAACGCAGCGCGCAAGCTTGGCATCGGCATGGTGTTCCAACACTTCTCGCTGTTTGAAGCGCTGAGTGTTGCCGAAAATATCTCCCTGGCAATGCCGGGAAAGTTTGATCTCGCAACGCTTTCCAAAAAAGTGGCGCAGGTTTCAAAAGAATATGGCCTGCCGCTGAATCCAAGTGCCACGGTGGCGGATTTGTCGGTTGGCGAGCGCCAGCGCATTGAAATCGTGCGCTGCCTGCTGCAGGAACCCAAGCTCCTGATCCTTGATGAGCCAACGGCAGTTTTAACGCCGCAGGAAGCGGACCAGCTTTTTGTGACATTGAAGCGTTTGGCAAGCGAGGGCTGTTCGGTGCTCTACATTTCGCACCGGCTTGAAGAGGTGAAACGCCTCTGTCACTCGGCGACGATCCTGCGGCATGGCAAAGTGGTTGCGTCGTGTGATCCTGCCAAGGAAACAGCGGCCAGCCTTGCGAAGCTCATGGTCGGTGGCGATGTTCATTTGGTGCGTGCCGCCAAGGCGCCGAAAGATGGCGCCGTACGTTTCTCGCTGAAAGGCGCCAGCCTTGAGGCTGACGGACCCTTTTCGGTTGAGCTCAAGAATATCAATCTCGATGTGCGTGGTGGTGAGGTGATTGCCATTGCCGGTGTTGCGGGCAATGGCCAATCGGAACTTTTTGACGCTATTTCTGGGGAACGGCCCCTGTCTCGCGGTGATGCGGTTTCAATCGATGGTGCCTCCTGTGGGGCCATTGGGGTGATCGCGCGCCGAAGGATGGGGGCCGCTTTTGTGCCAGAAGAACGCTTGGGTCATGGGGCCGTGCCTGCTTTTGCATTGTCCGAGAATGTTGTTCTTACCCGGCATTCGGACGATGACTCGCTGGCGGTCAAGGGACTGCTGGACCGCGGCAAGGCCAATGCCATCGCCGAGCGGGTGATCAAGACTTACGACGTGCGCAAGGGCAAGCCTGATCCCGAGGCGCGCTCGCTTTCTGGCGGAAATTTGCAAAAATTTGTGGTTGGGCGGGAGTTGGACCGCAAGCCGAAAGTTTTGATTGTCAATCAACCGACCTGGGGGGTTGATGCGGGAGCGGCAGCGACCATTCTGCAAGCATTTGTTTATCTGGCGCGCTCAGGTTCGGCGGTGGTTGTGATCAGCCAGGACCTTGATGAGATTTTTGAATTGGCGGATCGCATTGCCGTCATTTCACGCGGACAACTTTCAGAGGCACATCCCGCCCATGAAATGACCGCCGAAAAAATCGGCCTGTTAATGGCCGGTGCCCACGAGAAAATGGAGGCAAGCCATGCAGCTCGTTCTTGAGAAACGCAGTGATCGCTCCCAATTTTTTGCCGTTGCCTCGCCTTTTCTGGCGCTTCTGCTGACGTTGATTGCGGGCGGACTGATTTTTGCCACGCGGGGCATCAATCCGCTGGAAGGGCTCTACGTTTATTTTGTTGAACCGCTCACGCAGGTCTGGTCGGTTGAGCAGCTCATCGTCAAGGCAACACCACTTGTTTTGATCGGCGTGGGGCTTGCCGTTTGCTACATGGCTAATGTCTGGAATATTGGGGCCGAAGGCCAATTGACCATGGGAGCGATTGTGGGAAGCATTGCGCCGGTCATGTTCCCTGCCTGGCAGGATCCTTCAATTCTCGTGGTTATGCTTCTCATGGGTTTCATTGGCGGAGCGTTTTACGGCGCCATCCCCGCACTGCTCAAGACGCGCTTCAATGCCAATGAAATTCTGGTTTCGCTCATGCTGGTTTACGTGGCGGGATTGTTTCTCGACTGGCTGGTGCGCGGGCCGTGGCGCGATCCCAAGGGTTTCAACTTTCCGGTCACGACGACTTTCGAGGGCTGGCAACTGCTTCCGACCTTTGGCGGCACCATTCATCTCGGGGCACTCTTTGCGCTCCTTGCCTGTGCGGCGCTTGCCTTCCTGATGGCCAAGACCCTCAAGGGTTTTGAGATCAAGGTAACAGGCAATGCGCCGCGTGCCGGCCGTTTTGCGGGTTTCTCACGCGACAGGATTGTGATGTTCTGCTTTCTGCTATCGGGTGGCCTTGCAGGTCTTGCCGGGATTTGTGAAGTCGCCAGTGTGGTTGGCAAGCTGCAACCACAAATTTCGCCAGGTTATGGCTTTGCGGCTATCATCGTGGCCTTTCTTGGCCGGCTGAATCCTGTTGGCGTGATCTTTGCGGGCCTGCTGCTTGCGCTGAGTTATATCGGTGGTGAAGCAGCGCAGGTGACGCTTGGCATTTCCGACAAGATCGCCAAGGTGTTCCAAGGCATCTTGCTGTTCTTCATCCTCGCCTGCGATACGCTGATCCTCTACCGGATCAAATTCGAACATACGATCAAGCCCGTGCTGGTGAAAGGTTAGAGCCATGGAGATGTTCACAGCCATTCTGCTCACCGTCATCACGGCTTCAACGCCCCTGCTGCTTGCGGCGATGGGTGAATTGGTGGTCGAACGCTCTGGCGTTCTCAATCTTGGGGTTGAAGGCATGATGGTGATGGGTGCGGTTTGCGGTTTTGGCGCCGCTTTCATTTCCGGCAATCCCTATCTGGGCATTCTCGCTTCCATCGCAGCTGGTGTGTTCATGTCACTCCTGTTTGGCCTGCTCACACTTACGCTTGTTGCCAATCAGGTGGCCACCGGCCTCGCTCTCACTTTGTTGGGACTTGGGTTGTCCGGCCTCATCGGTGAAAGCTTTGTCGGCCAGCCTGGAGTGAAGCTTGGCAATATCGGCGGCATTGATGTCCTGGTCATATTCTCTTTCATCCTCATCGGCGCAGTCTCATATGTTCTCACCAAGACGAAGCTTGGCCTTGTGGTTCGCGCCGTTGGTGACAGCCACACGTCGGCCCATGCCTTGGGTTTTGGGGTTATTCCGGTGCGCTATGCCTGTGTTGCCTTTGGCGGCGGCTGTGCGGGGCTTGCCGGCGGCTATCTGTCGCTCGCATATACGCCGCAATGGATTGAGAGCATGACAGCAGGGCGCGGCTGGATTGCCCTTGCCCTTGTGGTTTTCGCCTCCTGGCTGCCTTGGCGTGCAGCAGTTGGTGCCTATATTTTCGGCGCGGTTTCCATCATGGGTTTCGCGTTGCAGCCTTTTCAACTTGGCGTGCCATCACAATTCCTGAATGCGCTGCCTTATCTCGTAACCATCATTGCGCTCGTCGTCATTTCGCGCAACAAAATACTCATGAGGGCAAACACGCCCGCCATGCTCGGCCAGGCCTTCGTGCCTGACCGATAAGTATAGAGTTGGCTGGTTCCCGCGCGGGGGCTGGCTGGCTTTTGTGAATTCCGCGCGTGAATAACAGGGAGAAGTCGAATGAAAAAATATATTGCGCTTGCAGCCACGGCTGCGATGGCGCTTGCCATTGTCGCCAGCGCCGCCTCCGCTAAGACCAAGGCCTGTTGGATCTATGTGGGCCCGATTGGCGACCATGGTTGGTCCTATCAGCACCATCAGGGCCTGTTGACGGTCCAGAAGGAGCTGGGGGATGAAGTTGAAACGGCCTTTGTGGAAAATGTTGCTGAACCTGACGGCGAGCGTGCTATCGAGCGCTTCGCCAGGGATGGCTGCAACATCATCTTCACAACATCATTCGGCTTCATGGAGCCGACACTAAAAGTTGCGAAGAAATTTCCCGATGTGAAATTCGAGCATGCGACAGGCTACAAGACCGCAGACAATGTCACGACCTATAACGCCAAGTTCCACGAGGGCCGCTATGTGATCGGCCAAATTGCCGCGAAAATGTCTAAGTCCGGGATTGCAGGCTACATCGTGTCCTTCCCACTTCCGGAAGTTGTTTCCGGCATCAATGCGTTCCTCCTGGGTGCGCAATCGGTGAACCCAGAATTTAAGGTGAGGGTCGTTTGGGTGAACTCTTGGTTTGATCCCGGCAAGGAAGCCGATGCTGCCAAGGTGCTGTTCTCGCAAGGGGCTGACATCATTACCCAGCATACGGACTCAACTGCACCCCTCCAGATTGCCGAAGAGCAAGGCAAGATGGGCTTTGGCCAGGCTTC
>CAZAMS010000051.1:0-13113 GCA_964486305.1 uncultured Aestuariivirga sp. | reverse complement strand
GCCGGCTTTTTCCACCGCCGCCTTGCTTACGATGTGGCCACCGTAATAAGGCAGCGTGATCACCCAGAAGGGCTTGAAGGGTTGCTTCAGGTGAATGATGCCGGAGCGCGCGTCAAGAACTTCGACATGATCGAATTTCTCGAACTGATAGGCCCAGGCGGAATCGCTTCCGGCGATGCGCTCATAGGAAAATTTCACATCTTCGGCAGTCACGGGGCCAAAGCCGTTGGTCCATTTCAAGCCGTCCATCAGGGTGAAAGCTATTGTTGTCGGTGAAGTCCATTCGACCTTTTCCGCGCCCCAATTCATGGTTTGATTGCCATCGCGGGTATCGCCAAAACGGATGAGCGAGATTTGCGTGCAGCGGGGGATGATCTCGTCGAGCCCGCCAATAATGCCCTTTGGGTCAAGCACCTGCAGGTCGGCATCGATGCGCAGGCGCAGCGTGTCGCCTTCCGCCGACCAGGCCATGTTTGGCGCCGTCATCAGGCCCGCAAATGCGGTGCCACCCATTTTCAGAAGTTCGCGTCTGTCGGTTCTCCATTGTAGTGTCATGGTCTTCTCCCTTTCAGTTTTTAAGTTTCAGCATAATGACAGCGTACCAACCGGTTTGATTCAATCGCGCGCAGTTGCGGTGCTTCACTGCGGCAGCGCTCGCGTGCTATCGAACAACGGGTGTGAAATTCACAACCCTTCGGGCGATTGAGCACGCTTGGAATTTCACCCTTGATGGCCAGATCAGCGCGGCGTTTGCGAGGGTCCGGCTGTGGTTCGGAGGCAATGAGGCTCTTCGCATAGGGATGCAGCGGTTTTCTGAACACCTCGCGAGTTGGCCCCACTTCGATGAGGCGGCCCAGATACATCACGGCAATCCGGTCCGAGACATGGCGCACCATGGCGAGGTTATGCGTAATGATCATGTAGCTCAGGCCCATCACGGTCTTGAGCCCAGTCATCAGGTTCAGGATTTCACCCTGCACGGAAACGTCAAGACCAGCGGTGGGTTCATCGGCAATCACAAGCTTGGGGTGAAGGGCCAAGGCGCGGGCCACGCCGACCCGGCGCGCCTGGCCCCCTGATAATTCATGGGGGTAACGGCTTGCCATGTCTTTGCTCAGGCCTACGCGGGATAGAAGTTCTTCGGCCTTAATCTTGCGATCCTGCATCGCCACGCCATGGATGATGAAGGGTTCGGTAAGCAGCGCGCCAACACTCATGCGCGGGCTCAGGGAGGCCACGGGGTCCTGAAACATCATTGCCGTAGACCTTCGCATGGCAGCGAAGGATTGCTTTGAGCGCAGTTCCGCACCATTGAAAGTTATTGTTCCGGCAGTGATCGGCGACAATCCAAGAATGGCGCGGGCAAGGGTGGTTTTGCCGGAACCCGACTCGCCAACTAAACCCAGGGTCTCACCGGATTTGAGCGACAGTGAAATGCCATCCAGAATGTCGATATATCTTTTGCGTCCCTTAATGACGGCGTCGAACAGTCCGCCGGAAACTGAAAAATTGACTGAGAGTTCTTCAATTTTCAAAAGCGCTGTCATGGCCTCGCCTCATGGCAGAGGGCCGACTGGGTTTCGGAAATCTTCACCCATGGTGGTGCAACTTCCCTGCAACGGCTTGTGGCAATGTCACAGCGGTCGGCGAAACTGCAGCCTTTTGGCGGATGCATGAGATTGGGGACGCGGCCCGCAATTGTCGGCAACACTGGTGTGTGTTCTTCAAGATGAGCGGGATCGCAGGCGATCAAAGCGCGGGTATAGGGATGCTTTGGCGCGTGGTAGATGTCATCCACCAATCCCTGCTCAACCACCTGGCCCGCATACATCACATAAACGCGGTCACAGAGTTCGGCCACTACCCCTAAGTGATGGGTCACGACGATGATGGCGCCCTGATAGTCAGTGCGAAGTTCGCGGAGGAGATGAATGATCTGCGCTTCCATGGTGACATCAAGGGCGGTAGTGGGTTCATCGGCCACCAGAACATTGGGTGTCATCAATAGCGCGGCGGCAATGCTGGCGCGCTGGCGCATGCCGCCGGAAAGTTCATGGGGATAGCGTTTGAGGCATAACTCCGGATCGGGAATGCCAACACGGGCAAGCAGGTCACGCGCACGCTTGCGTTTTTCCGCATTTGAAATGCCGTCGATATGATGCTGGAAATCAACCAACTGGTCGCCCATGGTGATCACCGGATTGAACGTCGTCATGGGGTCCTGGAACACCATTGCAATTTCCGGCCCGCGCAGGTGACGCTGGCTCTCTGCGTCCAGGGTAAGTATATCGGCGCCCTTGTAGTAGATGGCGCCTGCATTCACGCGCGCATTGGGGGCCAGCAGGTTGATGAGTGCAGCAGCGAGGGTGGATTTGCCGCAGCCGCTCTCCCCCACAATGCCGATCACTTCACCGCCATGGGCTTCAAGACTGGCAGCCCGCAAGGCCCGAATCTGGCCAATACCGGCATCGTAACCAATGGATAGGTTTTCAACTCTGAGCAGGGCTTCACTCATCGCAAACCCCGCACTTGCAGTTTGGGGTCAAGCGCATCACGGAGGCCTTCACCCAGAAAGGTGAAGCCCAGGGTCGCAAGGATCAGCGGTATTCCAGCCGCGATGACAAGGGTTGGGGCGTAGCGGAGCGAGGTGTAGCCATCATAAAGAATGTTTCCCCATGAGGGGGTGGGTGGCCTGACACCGAGATTGAGATAGCTCAGACCCGCTTCAAGCATGATGACCACGGGAATATCCATGCTGAGAATAATCACGAGCGGCCCAACGACATTGGGCAGGAGATGCAGCAGAATGATGCGCGGGCTGGAGGCGCCGATGGATTTTTCGGCAACGATGAAATCGCTGTTCTTGAGAGTGAGGGTTTGTGCCCGGATGAGCCGTGCGTAGCCTGGTATTGAAACCAGCACGATCACAAGAATGAGTGTTGTCGTGCCGGGGCCGAGTACAGTGATCACGGCAAGCGCAAAGAGGATCATTGGCAGGGAACTCACGGAGTCAAAGAGCAAGACCAGAATGCCATCGAGCCAGCGGGGGCCGAAGCCAGCGATAAGCCCCAGGAGAAGTCCGCAAATTCCCGCCAGTCCCGTGGCGGTAAGCGCAATGGAAAGGGCGGTGCGCGCGCCATAGATGATGCGCGAGAGGGTATCGCGGCCGAGGTGATCGGTTCCCAGCCAGTGGGAAAGATTGGGTGCCTCGAATTTACTCTGTACACTGATCTTCAATGGATCGTAGGGCGCGATGAGCGGCGCAAGGAGCGCCATTGCGAGAAATATTACGACGAGGGAAAGGCCCAGAAGCCCCATGGGATCGCGGGTCAGCGACCTGATACTGCGCATGAGTCCTGTGGCGCTTTCAGCTCTTGAGAACATCGCGCACCCTTGGATCAAGTCTGGCAATGAGCAGATCAGCCATTGTGACAATCATGAGATAGAAGGCAGTCATCACCAGAACGGTTCCCATGACCACGGGATAGTTGCGTTTCTGGACGGCCGCGGTGACCAGCGTTCCAATGCCGGGTCTTGTGAAAACAGTTTCGACAAAGACCGCACTTGAAAGAATGCTGCCAAGCCCCACGGCGATGATCGAGATTGTGGGAATGATGGCGATGCGAAGCGCATACTTGAACACCACGCGGCGTTCGGGTAGGCCAAAGGCCCTTGCGGTACGAATATGATTTGCGCCCATGACTTCGAGCATGGAGGCACGCACCATGCGGGCGAGATAACCCACCCAACTGATGCCGACGGCAAAAGCCGGCATCAGCACGGCGCGGAACTGGCTCCAGAAATCGCCGGCCTCGCCAGCGCCAATGGCGGGAAGCCATTGCAGCCACACAGCAAAGATCAGCAGCGCATAGATGGCCACGACGAAGGAGGGGACTGAAATCATGCTGACTGAAAGAATGCCGAGGATGCGGTCCATCAGCGTGCCGCGGTAGACAACGGCGGCACACCCGAGAAAAACCCCAAGGATCAGGGCCCAGGCGAGGGCCACAACGCCGAGCAAAAGCGTGTTGGGGAGAACTTCAAATATTTCCTCAACAACCGGGCGCTTTGACCACACGTCATAGCCCAGGTCGCCCGTAGCGGCATTGCGGAAGAAATTATAGATTTGCGTGAGAATGGGTTGATCAAGCCCCATGCGCTCGATCAACTGGCGTTTGAGTTCCGGCGTGGCGCGCGGACCCAGGGCGATCGAAGCGGGGTCACCCGGCACCAGGAACACCATGGCATACATGGCCAGCATGACCACAAACAGGATCAGCACGGCGAGGAGTATGCGCTTGATCGCGTAATTCAACACGGGCTCATCAGTCCTCCCCTAATGGGATGGTGCAACTATACCATGTCACGTTTGATCCTCTCGTGCCACTTGCGCTCGAAAATCCGCACGCCGTTTTCCTGAATTTCCAGTTCCATCTCGACGATGAAATTCTTTGCGTCGCAGGTGAGGAGCCCACGGCTATGGTGCATGATGGTTGTGTCCTTTCGCGCCATCTCAACGCGGTAATCGGTCATTGCCTTTGCGGAAAGGGGATCGCCATCGGTGATTTCGTAGCGGGCGAAGCCTTCCGATATCTGGGTCTGGCCGATGTCGGGCATTTCCTTTTTGTAAGTCCAACGTGGAAAATCCACGGTCATCAATCCACTGAGCAAATCACGAGTCACCTTACGGCGATGGATGACTTCTTTCGGGTGGTTGACGACGGGTGTTTCCGGGGCCTGGACAGGAGGATCAAATTTCCTGAGCTTTGCATCGTGTGCGTTCTTGGGACGCACTGGCAAGTCTAGAAGACTTTTTCCTGTTGTGATCGTGAGGGTTGCAAGCTCCGGCGAAGGCCAGGCAATGGGCCAATAGACTGTCGAAATTGAAACGGCAATGCGGTGGCCCTTGGGAAAAGAATGGGCAACGTCATCGAGATCAACAATGGCCTTATAGGTTTTGCCCGGTTTCAATGCGGTTGCGTGTTCGTGGCTGTCACGGTGGGTGAGGTTGAAAAAGCCAACGGTTACGCGGGTTGAGCGCCCATCGGGAGCCACATCACTGAGTCGCACGCAAACCAGGGCCCGCGGCTTGTCAGACGAAAACTCGAGATGAACTTGCGGTGCGCCAAGAATCTCACATGGCTTCTTGAGTGGTGGACTGGTGAAGACCAATGAACCACCATCATCTTCGCGCTGGTCGACGGCCCATTCGGCATCTTCGCCATAGCGGCCCACTTCGCCGGCACCAAGGCCGACCCACAGGGGTGAACAGATGCTCGCTTTCTTCGATGCAGCTATTTTTGCACCAAGATCGCCGCCGAAATTGAGATAGTGCTTTTCGTGGGTAATGCGCGGAGTGGGCCACTTTGATTCGCCCACCCAGCGACCGGGCCTTTCCAGATAACAGGTTTTGGGCGGTACGGAGTTTTGCATCCAGACGCGGTACATTGGTTCTTTCATAATTCCGGTGTCGATATTTTTCAGCCAATGATCAAACCAGCGGATGGCTTCCTGCAGCCAGCCTATTGCCGGTGCAACGGTCGCATCAAAGGGATAGGAGTGAGCCCAAGGTCCCACAAGCCCAAGACGTGGACTTCTCAGCGAGGCCAGCAAGCGAGGCACGCTTTCCGAATAATTGTCGGCCCAGCCGCTCACCGCATAAACCGGAATTTTGATTTTTGAAAAATCTTCGCACACCGAACCCTGTTTCCAATAGGCATCGCGGCGCTGGTGTTTCAGCCAATTTATGATCCAGGGTTGATTGTGTTTGATCCGCTCCATCCACATGGCGCGCCACTTATCGCCGACGATTTGGGGATCGGGCGGTAAATCATTGTGGGCAAACATGGTGGAGGACCAATCGAAATTATCTTTCGAAAGGCAACCACCGACCCAATGAATGTCGGTGGCATAGCGGTCATCGGTTGAGCCCACGGTGATAATGGTTTTGAGGGCAGGGGGCTGGCGCGCGGCAATCTGCAAGCCATTGAAGCCGCCCCAGGAAATGCCGATCATTGCCACCTGGCCATCGCACCAGCTTTGTTTTGCAAGCCATGCAATGGCCTCGCAGCCGTCACGCTGTTCCTGGACCGTGTATTCGTCGTCGATCAATCCTTCGCTGTCACCGGTGCCGCGGATATCAAGGCGCACGCAGGCATAACCGTGGCCGGCAAAATACATGTGCAGGCCCTGGTCCCTCGTGCGGGTGCCATCGCGTTTGCGGTAGGGAATGTATTCGAGAATGGCGGGAACGGGGTTCTCTTCGCTGTCTTCCGGCAGCCACATCTTGGCTGTGAACTTCGTTCCATCCTTCAAGGGGATGAAGATATTTTCCACGGTTTTGACGCTGTGTGGAAACTTTGTTTCAATTTTCGGCACCCGTTGTCCCCATTCCTTATTGAACTACCATATAATAAGGTATAGGGTCTTGGCAACATGCAAAGAAACCCCCGCTACGATATTTTGTTTGAGCCCGTGCGCATTGGCCCGGTGGTGGCGCCGAACCGGTTTTATCAAACGCCCCATGCCACGGGCATGGGCTATCTCAAGCCGCAGAGCTCGGCGGCGCTGCGCGGGGTCAAGGCCGAGGGCGGCTGGGGCGTGGTTTGCACGGAATACTGTTCCATCCATCCGAGCTCCGATGACACGCCTTTCGGGTTTATTTCCTTGTGGGATGAGGATGATGTGAAGGCGCTGGCGCTTACGGCGGATGCCATTCATGCCCATGGCAGTTTGGCTGCGGTGGAGCTCTGGCATGGAGGCACCCATAGCGCCAACCGGATGACGCGCATGCCGCTGATTGGGCCGTCGACGCGGCCGGCAAAATTTCAGTTGCCCACAATGGCGCGGGCCATGGACAAGCAGGATATCCGCGATTTCAGGGGCTGGCAGCGTGAGGCGGCGTTACGGGCCAAGCGCGCGGGCTTTGATATCGTTTATGTCTATGCAGGGCATGATTATCTGCCGTTTCAGTTTCTGTCTCGCCGCAGTAATGACAGGAGCGATGAATATGGGGGTTCGCTTGAAAATCGCGTTCGCCTCCTCAAGGAAATGCTTGATGATACCAGGGAAGCGGTTGGTGATAGCTGCGCCGTTGCCTTGCGGCTTGCCGTTGATGAGTTGCATGGCCCGCAGGGCATTACATCTGAGGGTGAGGGCCGCGATGCTGTCTCTATGCTCGCTGAGCTGCCTGATCTCTGGGATGTGAATGTGGCGGGAAGTCTTGGCAATGATTCCAAGTCTTCGCGTTTCAGCGCCGAAGGCTTTCAGGAATCCCATGTGGCTTTCGTGAAAGGCCTTACCAGCAAGCCGGTTGTGAGCGTTGGCCGCTTTACCTCGCCCGACACCATGGCGAGCCAAATCAAGCGCGGTATTCAGGATTTCATCGGTGCGGCGCGGCCATCGATCGCCGATCCGTTCCTGCCCAGCAAAATCAATGAGGGCCGGGAAGATGAAATCCGTGAGTGCATTGGCTGCAACATGTGCCGGGCCGCCAATAATGAGGCGGTGCATTTGCGCTGCACGCAGAACCCTACCATGGGCGAGGAATGGCGGCGTGGCTGGCATCCGGCGCGCATTGCTCCCAAACACGGGGATCAAAAGGTTCTGATCGTTGGCGCGGGTCCGGCGGGACTTGAAGCAGCACTTGCCCTTGGCCAACGGGGCTATGACGTCACGCTGGCGGAAAAGGGTAATGCACTTGGTGGTCGTCTGTTGAATGAAGCCGCACTGCCGGGCCTAGGAAACTGGATACGCGTGCGGGATTACCGCGAACACATGATTTCCAAACTGTCGAATGTTGAAGTATTTCGAGGAAGTTTCATGGGTGCGTCCGACATTCTGGATTTTGCGGCAGATCAAGTTGTTCTCGCAACTGGGAGCGCCTGGCGCAGGGATGGCATCGGCGTAGTGCAGGAAGACGCTGCGGAATTTCCTACAGCCCTCACGCCTGACGATGTTTTTAGAGGCGCTACCATCACAGGTCCAGTGGTTGTCTATGATGACGATAATTATTTTATGGGTGGGGCGCTCGCTGAGAAACTCCGGCTTGCCGGTTATGATGTGACGCTGGTTACACCCATGGCCACTGCTTCGTCGTGGACGGCAATGACCGACGAACAGTTTTTTGTGCAGAAGCATTTACTGGAGTTGGGCATCAAAGTTGTGGTGTCGCATCGCGTGACGGCGCATGTGGGGCGCGAGGCACGATTGGCTTGCATCTATACAGCGCGCGAAACTGCTATTGCCTGCTCGACACTTATTCTGGTCACGGGACGCATTGCCGCTGATGGACTCTTCATTGAACTTGGCGGGCATCCTTCAGTCACGCGCATTGGCGATTGTCTGGCGCCTTCCTCCATTGCCGATGCGGTTTACAGCGGCCACCGCTTTGCCCGCGAATTTGGCGAGACAAGTGTAAGCGCAGTACCACGGCGTGAACGTCCTTTGATTGGGAGCCATTTCTATGACAGAAACGCGTGAACGCCGGAGAGTTGGCAGGCCGCAACGGCAGGTGGGCGGCATCATTCAGAGTCCATGGAAGCAGTTGTCGCGGCCCTATGCGCCAATTGAAATCCTGAGCGCTGATCAGGTTGCTGCCATTCACAATGCGGCACTTACGGTGCTCGAAGAAATTGGCATGCGCGTATTGGAGCCCCGGGCCCGCGCATTTTATAAGTCTGCAGGGGCTGTTATCGATGAAAGCGATATGCGGGTGCGTTTTGATCGCGCCATGATCACAGAGCTCGTCAATAAAGCCCCTTTTGAATTCACGCTTACGGCGCGCAATCCGGCGCACAATCTCAAGATCGGGGGACGCAATTTCATTTTCTCTTCCGTCGGCGGTCCGGCCTATGTGATGGACCGCGACAAGGGGAGGCGGGCTGGCACCTATGTCGAAATGTGCGATTACATCAAGCTTATCCAGTCGCTCAATATCATCCATCAGGAAGGTGGTGGTCCGTTCGAAGCGCTCGATCTGCCTGCCGAAACGCGCCATCTCGATTTGCACTATGCGGAAATCACGCTCACGGACAAGAACTGGCAGCCGCAGGGCCTGGGCCGCGAGCGTGCCATTGACGGGCTGGAGATGGCGGCCATCGCTCTAGGCACCACGCGTGAGAAGTTGATCGTTACGCCGGTGCATACCTGCATCATCAATACCAATTCGCCGTTGCAGCTCGATATTCCTATGGCCGAAGGCCTGATGACATTTGCCGAGCATGGCCAGTGCAATGTGATCACACCGTTCACACTTGCCGGCGCTATGTCACCGGTGACGATTGCGGGTGCCCTTACGCAGCAACATGCGGAAGCCATGGCTGGCATTGCGCTGTGCCAAATCATCCGTCCCGGCGTTCCGGTAATGTATGGCGGATTTACCTCCAACGTGGATATGAAATCCGGCGCACCTGCTTTTGGCACGCCGGAATATACCCAAGCGGCGCAAGCCTCTGGCCAGCTCGCGCGGCATATTGGCGTGCCCTTCCGCTCCAGCAATGTGACGGCAGCCAATGATGTGGATGCGCAGGCAGCCTATGAAAGCGCCATGTCGTTGTGGGGCTGTCTGATGGGCGGTGCCAATCTTGTGCTGCATTCGGCGGGCTGGCTTGGCGGCGGCCTCACGGCGTCATTTGAGAAGCTCATCGTTGATGCGGAAATGCTGCAAATGATGGCGGCCTATTTTGAACCCTTTGAGGTTTCAACGGCATCGCTTGCCCTTGAAGCGATCCGCGACGTGGGGCCAGCTGGCCATTTCTTCGGCACGGCGCATACGATAGAGCGTTACGAACACGCGTTTTATACGCCGCTGCTGTCCAACTGGGACAATCACGATACCTGGGTGGAGAAGGGCAAGATTGATGCCTACTCGCGCGCCAATACAATCTGGAAAAAGATGCTCAATGAGTATGAGCAACCGGCAATTGATCCGGCAGTTGACGAGGCTTTGAAGGATTACATGGGGCGGCGCAAGCGTGAGCTTGCAGGGAAATCTCACTAATGCTTGATGAGGCTTACTTTACAACCGTTCAATTTCATGAGAGCGTCATGCGGGTGCATTAGACGGGGAAGGGGAGGGTCATCATGCTGCGCCTTTCAAAGCGCTTACCCCGTGACAAATCATTTTAAGTGAGTTTAGTCTTTTGTACTGAACGGGGATTCAGAAGGGGAAAATAGTGAAACAGGTCATAAAAGCGCTCAGCGCAATTGCGGGATCAGCCGTCGCAACAGGTCCGGTTTTGGCCCAGGACGCCCCGGTATTTGATGTGGGCGTCGAGATCACCGGAGTCACGGACTACATGGATTCGGGCCTTACAAATTCCGACCACAACCCCTCAGGCGGAATTACCATTTCACCGAGCTACGGCCTATTTTAGGTACCATTTACGCTGCCACCACTGATTATGGCGCACCTGAACCCAAGATCGAGAGCAAATTTGCTATTGGTGCCACGCTCGCGTTTGGCTATTTTTCAGTCGATTTCAATCGAGCGCGCCGCATCAAGTTTGACGATCCCACTACGGACCGCTGGCTTCCCTATGTGACCGGCACCTACACCTTCAATGACAACTTCAACGCATCGCTTGGGTCGGGTATTATGCATATGATGACTAGGCCACAGCTGATTTCTGGGAGTTCTATGCCGGATCGACGGTGACACTGGACAGCGGCGCCTATTTCACCAGCGAGTTCTATTGGGAACCCGATTCTGACGATGCAAACAATGCTTATTATGAGCTTATAGGAACCCTTGGTACCCCCTTCCTCGAGAAATTCGAGGCGATCGGCAAGGTCGGCTACGAAGGATATGAAGACAACACATATGCGTCCTATCTCGGGTACGAGGCTAGGCTGAACTACAGCTTCAATGACGACGTCAAGGTCGGTGTTGCCTACCATGGCAATGACCTGACATCGGGGGCGGATTGCGCATCACAGGCCTATGCGGATTGTGACGACTCAGTTTTTGCAACACTGACCCTCAGCGGCAATCTGAGCGACCTTTCCAAGTAGGTATAGTTAACTTCCAAATCCGGACGGCTTGACTAACCCCATGCCGCGTACCTAACTAGGGCTATGGCTCAGACCAACATACTCCCCATGTCACCCGCAACGCGCAATGCGGGCGTGGGTTTTGACCTCGACTGGATCGAGGACGTGCGCATTAACCTTTCGGCGTCGGAACGCCGGGTGGCGAGCCTGCCGGGCCGTCGCTCCGTTAAGAAGGATGCGCAGGCTGCGTGGCTTCTGAAGGCCGTGACCTGCATTGATCTAACCACTTTGAGCGGTGATGATACGGCATCGCGGGTGAGCAGGCTTTGCGCAAAGGCGAAGCAGCCGATCCGCGAAGATATTCTGGAGAAGCTGGGATTTGGCGAGCGCAACATTCACACGGGCGCCATTTGCGTTTATCATCGTTTCGTGAAGACTGCCGTTGAAGCGCTGGCGGGCAGTGGTATTCCGGTTGCAGCCGTTTCCACGGGGTTTCCGGCTGGGCTTGTGCCGCATGATCTGAAGCTCAAGGAAATTGAAGCGTCAGTGAAGGACGGTGCTCAGGAAATCGACATCGTCATCACCCGCGAGCATGTTCTCACTGGAAACTGGCGCGCCCTTTACGACGAGATGCGCGATTTCCGCAACGCCTGCGGCGAGGCCCATGTGAAGGCCATTCTGGCGACGGGCGATATCAAGACGATGCGCAATGTGGCCAAGGCTTCGATGATCTGCATGATGGCGGGAGCCGATTTCATCAAGACGTCGACTGGCAAGGAGGCTGTCAATGCCACGCTTCTGGTGACGCTCACCATGCTGCGCATGATCCGCGATTATCAGGAGCGCACCGGGTTCAAGGTGGGTTACAAGCCCGCGGGCGGCGTTTCCTCCGCCAAGGATGTTCTTAATTATCAAATCCTGATGAAGGAAGAGCTGGGCCGCAAATGGCTTGAGCCCGATCTTTTCCGCGTTGGCGCTTCAAGCCTGCTCGCCGATATTGAATGCCAGCTTGAACACCATGTCACTGGCCGCTATTCGGCCTTCAACCGCCATCCCGTGGGGTAGAACCTTGAGCGTTGCTGAATATTTCGAAACCATGGACTATGGTCCGGCCCCAGAATCGGATGCGGAGGTGCGCGCCTGGCTGGCGACGCACAAATCGAGCTTTGGCCATTTCATTGGTGGAGCTTTTGTAGCAGGTGCCAAGCAGATCAATACAAATGAACCCGCCACGGGCAAGCTTCTGGCAAAGATCGCCGATGGTTCCAAGGAAGAAGTGGACGCAGCGGTTTCCGCTGCGCGCAAGTCGCAAGTACCATGGGAGAAGCTTGGGGGCCATGGGCGGGCGCGCCATCTCTATGCGCTGGCCCGCATGGTGCAGCGCCATGCGCGACTGTTTGCCGTTCTCGAAAGCCTCGACAATGGCAAGCCGATCCGCGAAACGCGAGATCTCGATGTGCCGCTCGCTGCCCGTCATTTCTATCATCACGCGGGCTGGGCGCAGCTGCAGGACAGTGAATTATCCGCCTACGGAGCAATTGGCGTCGTAGGTCAAATCATTCCGTGGAATTTCCCGCTGCTGATGCTGGCTTGGAAAGTCGCACCTGCTTTGGCGGCTGGAAATACAGTGGTATTGAAGCCGGCGGAGTTTACTCCGCTTACGGCTTTGCTGTTTGCTGAACTTGCCCACAAGGCAGGCCTGCCGCCGGGCGTTCTCAACGTCGTGACTGGCGAGGGGGCCACGGGTGCAGCTCTTGTGGAGCACCCACGCGTAGACAAGATCGCCTTTACGGGCTCCACCGAAGTGGGCCGTCTTATCCGCAAGATGACGGCGGGAACCGGCAAATCCCTGACGCTGGAACTCGGCGGCAAGTCGCCCTTTATCGTGTTCGATGATGCCGATCTTGATGGCGCGGTTGAAGGGGTTGTCGATGCGATCTGGTTCAATCAGGGTCAGGTGTGCTGTGCGGGTTCGCGGCTTCTGGTGCAGGAAGGTGTTGCCGCGGAGTTCATCAAGCGGTTGAAGTGGCGCATGGGCAAGCTCAGGGTCGGCCATCCGCTCGACAAGGCCATCGACATGGGAGCGATCATTGACCCCATCCAGCTCAAGCGGATTGGCAT
>CAZAMS010000050.1:0-8907 GCA_964486305.1 uncultured Aestuariivirga sp. | reverse complement strand
TAGGACCAAGTTCTGAGGCCGCCATGAAACTGGAACCCCAATCTGAGATAACGGTTGCATAGAACGCCGGCTCATAGAGCTTGTGTTCCAGGAACACGAACCAGTTCTTGGGCAATTTGTCGTAGATTGCGGAGAGAGACTCCATATACCGCTCAAACGCTGCATTGAGATTGGTTTGACCGGCAAAATTTGCACCGTCGGCGATCCATACGGTCAGGGCGGTTGATCCCAACCTCTGGCCGATTTCAATGCACTCAATGTTATGTTCAACGGCCTGGTTACGGGTGGTTTTGCTCGCGTGGGTCAAGGAGCCAAATTTATAGGAACTCTTCTGGTTGCTTTGGTCCTGAAAAGTGTTTGAGTTCACCGCATCAAAGCCGAGCTCGTAGGATGCCGCTTCCTGGCGAAGCGCGTTGTAATCACCAACCTTGTCCCACGGGAAATGGGGAGACACGTTAGGTGTGGCGCGGGACAGCTGGTGTACTACGCCGCAGTCGGCCAGCTTGTCGTGAATGTTGCGGGGCTCGCCTAATCCGGGGAAGCGGGCAAAGCGGGTGCCGCCGGTCCCTACGCCCCAGGTTGGGATGGCAACCGCATAGCTAATGGCACGCTGGGTCATGGCTTCAATATCTATTCCGCGACGCTGCAACTGGCGCGCTAGATTTGCGTAATCATCGGCCAAAGCCTGTTCATGCTTCTTGTTTTCCGTGCCGATCAAATCGGCCGAGATCGCAAAGGTCATTGTCTACCTCGAGAAGGAAACGGCATTGCCAGCATCAACGTTCAGGAAATTTCCGGTGGATTTGGCCGATAGATCAGAGGCGAAGAAATAGACGGCTTCGGCGATGTCTTCCGGAAATACCGAGCGCTGAAGAAGCGAGCGTTTGCGATAGTGCTCTTCCAACTCGTCTTCTTTCACTTTGTTGGAGGCAGCGCGTTGCTGACGCCATTCGCCCTGCCAGATTTTCGAACCGCGAAGTACCGCATCAGGATTGACTACGTTTACGCGAATGCCAAGCGGAGCGCCTTCGAGTGCCATGCAGCGGGCGAGATGCACTTCGGCGGCCTTCGCCGTGCAATAGGCAGAAGCGCCCGGGGAAGCGGCAATGGCGTTCTTCGATGCAATGAACACCATGGAGCCGCCCAGGGCCTGACGTTTCATCAGGCGGTAGCCTTCGCGTGCCACGAGGAAATAGCCCGTGGCCATGATGGACATGTTCTTGTTCCATAGCTCAAGGGTCGTGTCCTCGACATTGGCGGCAAGGGTGATCCCTGCATTGTTGACAACAATATCCACTCCGCCGAAAGCTTTGACAGCATCATCCATCGCCTTGATGACTTGTTCTTCGTGAGTGACATCCATGAGGATGCCACGCACATTGTCTTTTCCGAATGACTTGGCAAAATTTGAGACGGTTGAATCGAGAGAGGCCTGATCGATGTCGGCGAGTGCGACGCAGGCGCCTTCTTTCAGGAAACGTTCGGCAATGGCAGAGCCGATGCCGCCTGCGCCGCCGGTAATGAAAGCCACGCGGCCTGCGAGGTTCTTGGGTTTTGGCATGCGTTGCAGTTTGGCTTCTTCAAGAAGCCAGTATTCAATGTTGAAGGCCTCCTGCTCAGGCAAACCGACATAGGATGAAACGGACGAGGCACCGCGCATGACATTGATGGCGTTGACGTAGAACTCGGCGGCAATGCGGGCGGTGGCCTTGTCCTTGGCAAATGACAGCATGCCGACTTGCGGCACGAGATAGATCACCGCATTGGGATCGCGCATCCTGGGGGAGTTGGCGTGCTTGCAGCGCTCGTAATAACGGCCATAGTCGGCGCGGTAATCGGCAATCAATTTGTCGAGGGTTGCGCCATCGGCATCATGGGGAATGATCACCGGGTGAATTTTCGTGCGGAGAAAATGATCGGGGCAGGAGGTGCCAAGAGGCGCCAAAGTATTCAGCATTTTGCCGTTCACGAATTCCAGCACTTCGGGTGCATCGGTGAAGTGTCCAGCCTTCATCTCTTCCTTTGAAATGCGCCCGCGGATTTCCGGGAGCAGGCGCAATGCCGTTTCCTGTCTTTTGGCGGCGTCGAGCGACTTTACGGCCTCACCACCAAATGAGGGTTTCTTACCGTTTTTGTCGAGCCATGTGGCGGTCTTGTTGATAATGCGAAGTGTAGTTTCGTAACATTCCCTGGCGGTCTTGCCCCAGGTGAACAGGCCGTGGCTTCCCAGCACGACGCCCACATATTCCGGATGCTCGGTAGCCATTTTTCCAAGTTTAATACCGAGATCGATGCCGGGGCGTTGCCACGGGTGGTAACCCATCTCATTTCCAAAAACTTCCTTGGTAAGCTTCTCGGAATCTTTTGAAGCGGCAATGGCGATCACTGCGTCGGAGTGGACATGGTCCACATGGGCATAGGGCACATAGCCATGGAGGCAGGTATCAATCGAAGCAGCACGAGGATTGAGATTGAAGGTGCAGTGGTTGAGACTGTGGACCATCTCATCTTCCTGAGAGAGGTCCTTGTAGAGGCCCTTCAAGGCCAGCAACTTGTCCATGTAGAGCGTGGCAAAGCCATCAAGTTTCATGGAGGCAATGTCGCCACCGGAGCCTTTCACCCACAGCACCTGCACCTGTTTTTTGGTGAGAGGATCGGTCATTTCCACTTTGGCGGATGTATTGCCGCCGCCGAAATTGGTGATGCGCAAGTCGCTGCCTAAAAGGTTCGAGCGGTAGTGCAAAAGACCGGGCTCATCGAGGCCCTTGGCGTGAGCATTATCCCAGAGGGAAGGGATCAGAATTGAAGATGTCATGAAGGCATACCCAATTGAATTCATGCTTACCGTATGATCAACTTCGCTCATGGTCAATCAGAAATTGGCATATTGCAGTGCAATGACGTTTTGCATTGCGGTATCTATTGACGTTCGTGATTGTTAATGATTAGTTTTGATTATGTTGGAGGAATAGATGCACGAACGGGAGCGCTGGCAGATGATCCTTGGTGCGGTTCAGGACCGTGCCATTGTCACTGTGCGTGAACTCATCGTGCGCACCGGCGCTTCGCCTGCGACACTGCGCCGTGATTTGGCCAAGCTCGAAGAAATGGGGCAGATCAAGCGCGTGCATGGCGGGGTTGAAGCCTTGAATTTTGAGGATCGGCCACATCTGGCGACGCGCGCTTTCGATGTCAGCCAATCATTGCAGGCCAACAGCAAGCGGGCGATTGGCCGCGCTGCGGCTTCCCTTTGCCAGGATAATGATTCGATCATCATCAACGCCGGAACAACCACATTTCAAATGGTGGATTTTCTGCGTGACCGCAAAATGCAGATTCTCACCAATTCATTTCCAATTGCTGAAGCATTGGTGGCGCGCAGCGAGAACCGGATCATTATGCCTGGCGGTGAAATCTACCGCGAGCAGGGCATTATACTTTCGCCGTTTGATGGCGATGCCGCGCAGCATTACACCGCCTCCAAAATGTTCATGAGCTGTTTTTCCTTTGGGCCCCTCGGCGTGATCGAAGGTGATGCCTTGATTGCGCGGGCGGAGGCCAAGCTTTTGGGCCGGGCCGACAAGCTCATTGTACTAGCTGATTCTTCGAAGTTTGAAACCCGTGGCAGCATGGCGGTTTGCCCCCTGTCGCGGGTTCACACACTCATCACCGACGATAAGGCCCCTGAAACCGTACTCGATCAAGTTCGGCGGGCAGGGGTGAATGTTGTGGTCGTTCGTGAGGAGGGAGCCAGTATTTCTTCCGCGGCATAGGCGGGAGGAAAATGAATTTAAACCGGATGGCGAAAACGCCATTCACATCGTAACAGGGAGGACTACATGACGAAAACAACACGCAGACAAACACTTCAAATCCTGAGCGCCGGCGCCTTTGCCGGTCTTGCACCCGGCCTTCTTTCAACAACGGCAGTGGCCGCAACACCCATTCGCATTGCGATGGTTGTGAAAGCTCTGGGCATTGGCTTCTTCGATGCTTGCCGCGATGGCGGGCTTGAGGCTGCAAAGGAGCTCGGCGACTGTGAATTGATTTACACGGGTCCGACCAAGACAACTGCCGAAGAACAGATTGCGGTGATTGACGCGCTTATTGCGCAAAAGGTTGATGGCATTGCCATCTCGGCCAATGACAACACGGCTCTCGTTCCCGTGTGCAAAAAGGCCATGGAGCGCGGCATCAAAGTGATTTCGTTTGACTCAGGTGTGGCTGCTGATGGCCGCATCATGCATCTCAATCCATCCAACAACGCGTTGATTGGTTCGAAGTGCGTGCAGATGATGGCCAAGACGCTCAACAATGAAGGCGAAGTCGCCATTCTTTCAGCCACGGCACAGGCCACGAACCAGAACATCTGGATTGAGGAAATGAAGAAGGAATGGGCCAAGCCTGAATACGCAAAAATGATCTTTGTCTCCACCGTTTATGGTGATGACGTGGCTGACAAGAGCTACCGTGAAACGGAAGGCCTGATCAAGGCATTCCCGAACCTGAAAGGCATTATCGCGCCGACCTCAGTTGGCATCGTTGCTGCCGCGAAGGCCGTTGAGGACAAGGGCCTGGTTGGAAAAGTGTTTGTGACTGGACTTGGCCTTCCTTCGGAAATGAAGGGCGCCGTGCTCGCGGGTTCAACGGATACTTTCGCTATCTGGAACCCGATTGATCTTGGCTACTCGGCGACGATGATTGTCGGACGTATCGTACGCGGTGAAGCCACGGGCATTGCCGGGACAACGGTCAATGCCGGACGCATGGGTGAAATCTCGGTTGGTGAAGGCAATGATGCAGCCATGGCAGATCCCTTCACTTTCGACAAATCGAATATCGAGCAATTTGCCAAGATATTCTAATCCCACCATAGTAGTAGGGAGCCCGTCCTTTGAGGCATGTTGCGGAAAAGTTGCAAGACTTTTCCGACAACAACATGCCCCTAGGTTTAATAACTGGCGCGAATTCTTTTCGCTTGGGCAATTTTGCCCAAGCGGAATGCGCGCCGGAGCGGGCCCTTTTTTGAGGCCAGGCCGTGGTGGATGAACCAATCCTGCAATTCGACCATGTAAGCAAGCAGTTCCCCGGTGTGCGGGCGCTGCATGATGTTCATATGGCGTTGTATCCGGGGCAGGTGACAGCTCTTCTCGGCGAGAACGGGGCTGGCAAATCCACCATTGTTAAAATCCTCACCGGCATCTATCGGCCCGATACGGGTGCCATCCGGATCAATGGCAAGCTGCAATCCTTTTCCAGTCCCCGGGATGCCTGGGGTTCTGGCGTTTCGGCCATTCACCAGGAAACCGTGATGTTTGATGATCTTACGGTTGCAGAGAATATTTTTATGGGTCACATGCCCTTGCGCTCGGCCAAGCGCATTGACTGGCAATTGATGAACACACGAACTGCCTCGCTTTTGAAAAGCGTGGATGCGGATTTTGGTCCTGATGTCCTGTTGAAACGGCTTGGTGTGGCGCAGAAGCATCTTGTGGAGATCGCGCGGGCTCTATCTCACGACTCACGGATTGTGATCATGGATGAGCCGACATCGGCCTTGTCGGCGCGCGAGATCAGCGATCTGTTTCGCATCATTGCGCAGCTCAAAGCCGAGGGCCGCGCCATTCTCTTTATCTCGCACAAGTTTGACGAGATTTTCCGTGTGGCTGATCGCTGGGTATGTCTGCGCGATGGCGAACACGTAGGCGAAGGTCTGATCACTGACGTGAAGCCGCAAGGGCTTGTTAAGCTCATGGTGGGTCGGCCAATCGACCAGGTTTTCCCCAAGCGCGAAATCGAAATTGGCGTACCCGTTCTGGAAGTGACTGGATTGAGCAACCCTACGGAATTTGCCGATGTTTCCTTCACGCTGCACAAGTGTGAAATTCTGGGTTTCTATGGGCTGGTGGGGGCAGGGCGTTCGGAAGCCATGCAGGCTTTGTTTGGGGTGAGCCAGGCCACATCTGGTGAGGTCAAACTTAACGGAAAGAGTTTGGCTATTACCTCAACAGCGGATGCGATTGCCGCGGGCATCGCCTATGTGCCAGAGGACAGGCAGGTGCAGGGTGCGGTATTGCCCTTTGGCATTCGGGAAAACATTACAATTGCCAGCCTTCATCAGCATGCGGACAAGGGTCTTTTGTCACGGGTCAGTGAATGGAAAATTACCCGGAGACTTGGCGAGAGGCTTTCAGTCAAGGCGGCACATTGGGAACAGCGCCTGAATGAGCTTTCCGGCGGCAACCAGCAGAAAGTCGTGATTGCCAAATGGCTGGCGACGGATCCAAAGATCCTGATTCTTGATGAACCGACGAAAGGCATTGATATTGGCTCCAAGGCAGCTGTTCATGAATTCATGGGCGAACTGGCAGCCGAAGGATTGGCTGTGATCCTGATCTCCTCGGAATTGCCGGAAGTCATGGGAATGGCGGACCGCATCATGGTGATGTACGAGGGGCGCATCGTTAAAAGCTTGACGAGAGCGGAGGCTACTGCCGAGGCTATTGTAACGGCTGCCACTGGCGGTGAGCACCATGCAGCTGCTTAAGTCACGCGAATTCGTGCTGGGCCTGATTATCCTGGGACTGATTATCGCCATTGGCATTCGCGCGCCGGTTTTTGTGGCGCCGGAAAGCCTGCTTAACATCATCACCGATACATCCTTCCTGTTCATGCTGGCGCTGGCCCAGATGATTGTCATTCTCACGCGCGGCATTGACCTTTCGGTTGCGGCCAATCTTGCCATGGCGGGCATGCTCACGGCACTGGCTTCGCGGGCCATGCCGGAGATGCCGATTGCGTTAATCATTCTGCTGTCGACTTTTTGCGGGCTGGCACTTGGAGTTGTGAATGGCGCGGTGATTGCGGGGCTTGGAATTCCGCCGATTGTTGTGACGCTTGGTACATTAGCGGTTTATCGCGGACTTATTTTCGTTGTGGCGGGCGGCCAATGGCTGACTTCCGATGACATGACTCCACAGTTTCTGGCATTCCCCAAGGCCACATTGCTTGGCATTTCGAGTCTGGTCTGGATTGCTGCAGTGGTAATCGCGGGATTCTGGTTCTTTCTTAGTCAAACGCGAACGGGCAGGGCGCTTTATGCGGTGGGAGGAAACCCGGTTGCGGCGCGCTATTGCGGCATCGATCTGGCTCCGCAACAGTTGCTGGTCTATTCCATTGCGGGAGCCGTATCCGGCCTCTGCGGCTATTTATGGGTGTCGCGCTATGGCATTGCCTATGTGGATATTGCGCAAGGCTATGAGCTCACCATTATTGCGGCCTGCGTGATCGGCGGGGTTTCTATAGCTGGTGGCGTCGGCACGGTTTCAGGCACGCTTCTGGGCGCGCTGCTCCTTGGCATCGTTGTCAACGCACTGCCGGTGATCAATGTTTCGCCGTTCTGGCAGATGGCCATTTCGGGAGCGATCATCCTGGCTGCCGTCATTGTGAATGCGCGGGCCGAGCGCAAAACAGGCAAAATCATTCTGCCGGAAGCACGGCTGCTTGCGGGCGCATCGAAATGAGCCAGGCTCCACGTTATGACGTTGCTGATCAGGCCCCGCGAACCCTGAGCGATTTCCTGCTGCGCTGGGAAACCATCCTCGTCGGGCTGCTCGTGGCAGTAATCATCGGCAACACAATGATCTCTCCCTATTTTCTTGATATTTATAATCTCTCGGATGCGACCTTCAATTTTTCCGAGAAGGCCATCATCGCGCTTGGCATGACGTTGCTGATCCTGGTGCGTGATATTGATCTTTCGGTGGCCGCCATCATTGCACTGGCTTCGCTTGCAATGGGGCTCGCTGCCGATGCGGGCGCGGGAACGGTCTTGCTCATTTTTATCGGACTTGGCGTTGGCGCGTTCTGCGGGGCGTTTAACGGCCTGCTCGTTGCGCGCATCGGGCTTCCGTCAATCGTTGTGACGATTGGAACGATGTCACTGTTCCGGGGAATTGCGCAGGTGGTACTCGGCGATCAGGCCATCACGAAATATCCCGCTGATTTCCAGACCCTTGGGCAGGGCTATTTGATCAAGTGGCCGCCCATTCCCTATTCCTTTGCGCTATTTTTGCTGCTGGCCGTTGTTTTCACCATTGTGCTGCACAAGACGGCGTTTGGGCGGAAGCTCTTTGCCATGGGAAACAACCCCATCGCGGCGCAGTTTTCCGGCATTCCGGTGAACCGTATCCGCTTCTGGCTTTTCGTTTTAACGGGGTTGCTTGCTGGTGTTGCCGCCGTACTGCTTACTGCACGGATTGGTTCCACCCGGCCCAATATCGCCTTGGGCTGGGAACTTGAGGTGATCACTGCCGTCATTCTGGGCGGTGTTTCCATTGCCGGTGGTTCGGGCACGATACCAGGCGTCGTATTGGCCGTTTTTATTCTGGGGCTCGCAACCTTCGGACTGTCGCTGGTGAATGTTCCGGGTATCGTGATCAGCGTGTTGCTGGGGCTGTTGCTAATCGTTTCAATCTCCATGCCGATTGTGGTGCGGCGGTTGATGAGGCGCCGGCTGCAATAGCGCCGTGGAGGCCATGAAAAATTCAAAGAGCACTGGGAAAACAGCTCCAAGCTATTGATTTAAACAATAAAAACTGAACCTTCCCTTGCCCACCGGTGGGTGCAGAATGCCGTGGTGTTAATTCCGTGGATTCCACAAGTGCGTGTAACTGCAAGATTAACTGTGATGATACTGGGACTGCTGGTCGTTTTACTTGCATTGGCGGATTACTGGAAAGACTGCAAAAGCACAAATTCCGAGCGCTCAGAGTCTGTCCGGAAAGTGCGCCGCAATTTGCTTGGGTTTTGTGCAGAAAACAAACAGGACCAGATTCCGACAATTCGAGTGTTCTGTGGGTTTTCTCGGCAACTTGCGCCAACTCACGAAAGCGCCAAGCGACTCAA
>CAZAMS010000049.1:0-6715 GCA_964486305.1 uncultured Aestuariivirga sp. | reverse complement strand
AAATGGGCCAATGGCATGCCGGGCGGGCCGGAAAATCCATTGGGTGCCCGTGCCCTCTATCTCTATTCCAACGGTGCGGATACGCTGTACCGCATCCATGGCACCAATGATCCTTCCTCGATTGGCAAGGCGCTCTCATCGGGCTGCGTTCGCGTGCTCAATCAGGATATTGCCGATCTCTATTTGCGGGTTCCCGTAGGCTCCAAGGTTGTCGTGCTGCCTTCACAAGGGGTATAATGCTTGATGCAGCAGCCAAGCTGTGGCACATGGCGTGAAGTTGGGACGGAATTGATCTTGAAACCACGTAGCAGATTGTTGAGTATTATGTGCGTAGCTTCCCTTGGGCTCGTGGGCTGCGCTACTGGCCCCAAAGGCATCCGCTTCATCGATGGCGCCGGCGGCGCAGGTTCAAAAGCCGTGGCCCAGCCCATTCGCCAATTCAGCGCCTCAGAAATTCAAACCGCAATTGTCGGAAAAACCTTTCAATACACGCGCAGCGATGGCAATGGTTTTGTCACCTATAACGCCGACGGCACCTTCTCCTATCAGGACGACACCAAGGGCGAAGGCACCGGCAAATGGGAAACCAGCAACAACCTGTTCTGTGAAATTTTCGGCGCGAAGGCGATACAGGAATGCGGTGAATTCAAAAGCACCGGCGACGCCTACTTCGCCGCCAAGTCCCGCCTCGTGGAAATGAAGAGCTAAGCATTTTAGTTTTTGATGACTGAAGGTGCCCTCATCCGCCCATCGCAGCCAAGTTTGCGCTGGCTGCGTAACCTTCGGAGCTTCGATGCGTTCGCCTCGTCCTAATTGAAGCCGGGAGGCACCTTTTGCCATGGAATGTGGGTGTGCCCGAGATCATAGCCGCGCTTATAGAGCGCCACCATGTAAGCGGTGTCGAAAGGCTTCGGCTCCTTCATGGTGAAGTTCTCCGGTATCGAGATCAGGTTGAAGTCCATGTGGTTGCGCTCGGCCTGCGTATACATCCGGTAGAGATCGCCAATACCTTGCGTCTTGGTCAGCGATGAAAGGGCCTTTCCGGCAACCGACGTCAGCACGGGCTTCACCTGGCTGTATTCCGGCGTGGTCTTGGCATTGCGAATTATGTAAAGCTGTCTGGTCCGCTTGTTCTTGAATCGCGGGTCGAGCTGCTTGACCTTCAAGTTGGAAGGCAACAGAAACACCTGATTGCTCGTGCCGCCATCAACGTGAAGTTCATCATAGGTCTTGCCATCCGCAGTTACCGTCAACCGGACGGGAGGAAAGATGCCAGGAATGGCAGCGGATGCCACAAGAATATCTGCGATCAACTGTTTGCGCCCCGACATTCCGCTGGATGCAATCTCGCCGATGTCCCAGATCACCGGCCTTTCGGCATCGATATTCGTCGTGCCAATCAGCAGGCGGCGTCCCTTGGCATGTTCGCGCGTGATGTCATCGATCATGTGGTCGCTGACATAGCCCTGCACCAGTTTTCGCAACGGATCGTTGGAGGCGATCGACTGGCCGCCAAGAATTGCGAGGACCCCGCGACGCTTCATTATGTCGTCGGTGGAAATAGTGGTAAAGGCCGCGCGCAGTTCTTCGTCATAGGGAGGTCCAAGGAAGGCGAAGGGAGCCGTCAGCGAACCCGTTGAGATGCCCGTGACGAGGTCGAACTTCGGACGCTTGCCGGTCTCCGTCCATCCCACCAGCAGGCCTGCGCCGAAGGCTCCATTGCTGCCGCCCCCTGAAACTGTGAGCATTGTCGTCGGTTGATTGAGAATCGATGGATCCTGTTCAGCGGCTTTAAGCATTTGTCCGAGCCGCCGGGCGAGGACCTCCGGCGTAATGCTCGATCCGTCGTCGCCCCAATATCTGATCTTGCCGTAACCGGGTACAGCCGCCTCGGTCACCAGCATTTCCGGCACAGGCGTGCGAAGCTCTTCAACCGTGGCACTTCCGGCACATGCCGTCAGCGAAACAGCAAGAACTAAGGGAAGCAGCCTATGGCCCAGCTTCTGGGCTGCAATCGCTGTGGAGAAATGTTTCATATGTTGACCAGAAAATTCCATTATTTCACGCTAGATCATGGCGGATGCCATCAGCTCTGGCAATATGCACCATATAACCAATTTATTCTTACCAAATTGATGAGAAGCTCGCTGCTGTTTCACCCTTAGAAACTCGCTCTTGAGGCCCTGCAACACCATCGTCGCGAACGATAGCGGTTCGGGTCACGGCTCTCTCATAAACATTTACATATCAGCAGCTTGAGATCGTCTTGGTCCCTATGCTCGCCGCCGTGGAAGCACTATTCAATTTAAGCCGCAACCCGTGCCGCTGTTCTTCGCTCAAATGCTGTCTGCGCAGGTTGGGGCTTGCGAGGCCGCTTTGCGAAAAACGTCCGGGATGGTAAATGACCTGAGAAATGCATTTACTCAAGCAATAGGTGTATCCCAATTTGTTCAGTTTTATTCCTGACGCAGAGAATTTAGCCAAAATCTTTTCACAGGCGATCGCTCCCACGTTTTTCCTCGGTGCGGTTGCCGCGTTTGTCTCGCTCATGGCTTCAAGGTTGTCAGCCGTCATAGAGCGAATAAGGATTCTGAACGCAATAACCGAAGATGACAACGCGCGCGCCCACCTCAAGGCCGATCTTGCGCGCTTGAGGCGCCGCGTTCACTTGTTGAACAGCGGTATTCTCGCATCTTTGCGCGCTGGCCTTTGTGCCACCGTGCTTCTCGCTATCGTGTTTGCAACCGAATTCCTGGGGATAAAATATGCCTATGGCGCTGGCATGCTCTTCACAGCCGCCACATTCTTCCTCGGGTTTTCGCTGTTCCGCTTCTCGCAGGAAGCACGCATCAGTCTCAATGAGGCTGATGAATACCAATAAATCCAACTTGGCCGACCAGAACCACTACGTGTACCCTGTATGACAGATATGGTTCCTGAAATTTGGGCGCCATTGATCGCAGCTAATCCACCACGTGGACAGGGTCGCACTCGGTGGACAGGGTCGCACTCGGCGGTGGACTCAGAATAAGCGCTGCTCGACAACGTCGTCCGGTTCGGGCCATCAGCGGAAAAATGAAGGAACATTGATGACCAAATGATTTGTAACTCAGACCGGTGTCACACCATGAAGCTGTCAAGTCGTGCCACGAGCCAGATCATAGCGGCAGTGCCAATCAAATAGGCGACAACCAAGCGCGCCGGGGCAAGGGGTACTTTGACGAGTGCAGTTACAGCCCTGAAAACGACCAGCACGGCTGCCACGAACATCAGTTGTCCAGCTTCGACTCCCAGATTGAATGTGAGCAGAGCAAGCGGCACATCCGACTGCGGTAACCCGATCTCTTTAAGCGCTCCGGCAAAGCCAAAGCCGTGCAGCAGACCGAAGGTGAAAGCCATGATCCACGGATAGGTTTCCGACAGCCGCCTCTCGCCGGGTTTCATTTTAATGAGCTCGCTTGCAACGAAGGCAATACTGAGCGCGATCGTGGCTTCCACTGGCTTCTGGGGCAGGCTGAAGTAGCCGAGGGATGCCCCTGCAAGAGTTATGCTGTGGGCCAATGTAAAAGCGGTGATCGTCTTTGCCAGCACCCAACGGTCGTGGATCAGCAGGATCAGCGCGAACACGAACAGCAGATGATCGAGGCCCGAGAGGATGTGCTCGACCCCGAGCCGGAAATAAGTCCATGCCACTTCAATTCCGCTTTGCGCCCCAGTCACCACGAAACTGGGCGATTCAGGCCTGAGCCGTGCAATCTCCGTCGTGCCGTTGCGGTATTCGATCCGTGCCAATACATCGGTGACAGTCGCGCGCAAACCATCAATGGTGATCGCCTGGCCCTTTAATCCATCGTGGCAGATCACATTCCAGCGCTCGAGAAAAGCCCCGCCCGTCATCGCCTTCACCGGCTCGGCCTTCGGCTTGCATGTCTCGGGTAATCGAACGTAAAGCCCGAGCCGCAAATCGCCAAGTGCCGGCACCTTCCAGAGGACGGAGAACTCATCTGCCGCTGACTCACGCAATTCGAGATAGGCGGGCCGCATTTCATGGGCGCTTGCCGATGGTGCCAGAAGAACCTGAACCACAAGGGTCAGCAGAACCGCAAGACGGATCATTGCGTGGCCCCCGCCCCCGATGGGCTTTCGATGGTCACCTCATAGCGCTTGAGTAGTTCATTGAAGCGGCTGTCCTCCATCTCCTTGCGCTTGGCATTGCTCCACTCGCGCAGCACGGCATCCCGCACCTCGCCCAATGCCGGCATGCGCCCCGCCATGCGCTCTGTAACGCGCACAATGTGCAGCCCGAATCCTGACTTTAACGGTCCAGCCCACTGGCCAACTGTCATCCTGTCGAGTGCATCGCCAAATTCGGTGCCGAAGGTTTGGCCAATTGACATCATGCCGGTGAGCGGAAGTTCGGATGGCAGAAGCGACGCATCTCCCAGTGTTGCGGGATCCGCTGCGGGATTGGCAAGCAATGCCGCAAGAATGGCAGCCGCGTCCTGGTCGATCTTGTCGCCGTGCCGTTCCGGATTCAGGAATACCTGCTGAAACGCCAGCATTGGTTCAATCTCGAAATCAGCAGGGTGCGCCTTCAGATAGGCATCGAGTTCGGCATCTGTGGGTTTCAAGGTATCGATTGCAGCGTCGTTCAGAAATTCCATCTTGAGGCGAAGACGGCGGCGGATCACTGTGTCATCCATATCGAGGCCAAGGGCCTTGGCTTCGCGGTAGTAAATCTCCTCTTTCACATAGTCGTCAACGAGGCCCTTGAGTTCGGCAGCCACGGGGGGGCGCTGCCAGGTCTTGGCAAAGATCGCAGCAAGCTGCTCGATCTTCGGTCCAGTTATGATGATACGGTCCGGACTGCCAGCACCCGAAGGAGCAAAGGCAAAATAAACCGCAAAAATAACGAGTGCGAGGGCAATGAAATGACTGAGCGGTTCTTTGAGCAGGCGTTTCAGCACGGTGGCGTTGGTTCCACTAGCCGCGCGGCAAGATCGCACATGACCCGACGGCCAAACTGGCCGCCGGGATCAACGCTCCTGCTGGCGTTATGGTTCTGCTCAAGGTGTGTACCAGATGGGCGAGGTATAGGCGCGTTCCTGGGTTATCATCGGAACGTCTGGCGACATCTTGATGTTGTATCGCAGGGCCTCGTAGGCGGTCCAGCGCGGGGTCGGAATCTCGATCACACGGGCGTAATAAAAAGCCGACTGCTTGGCATCGAAATCCGGGTCCGTCCATGTGGTGATGAGTTCCGGTGAACCAATGGAGTTCTTCCATGTCGCCTTGCCCACGTCCACGGTGTTGCCGACCGGCGGCAACTTGCCATCGGCACCAGCCTTGCGGTCTCCTGACCAAACCACATCGTAAACCTTCTCCTGGGTCTTGCCGCTTTCGTCCATCCAGCCCTTGACGATCTGGATGCGGTCAAGGTTGCCGCTCAAAGGATCCTTCATCGCAGCGACAAGGAAGTTCGGGGCCTTGCCGCCCGCAGCTTTGCGCAAATCGCCGCCCATCGGAACGCCCTTGGCGTAGCCAACCCCGGCGGGGAGACGCGACTGGCTGTCTTCAGCCGTGAAGTCCCAGCCGCCAAAGAAGCGGACCACCATGCGCGGACCGGTCGTGGCATAGGTCTCCTTGCGCATCATGGCATCGAAGATCGCTTCGCGCGTGTTGTCGGTGGCCCATACACCCGCATAGCCTCCGGCAGCCTGCTGCCAGCCATAGACGGTGAACTTGGGATCGGGAGCTTGAATAACAATATGCTCCCAGCGATGCGGTCCGGGCTCAACGCCAGAGTGCTTGCCGAAGAAGTTTTCCTCCTCGACTGCCGCCAATGACGTGTGTGCGTCGGTGCTGCCGATCATGCCAAACTTGAAGGGATTTACGCCAAGCTGCTTTTCCAGCTTGAGTCCGGTCTTGAGGGCCTCGCGCGAGTATTCGGACTGGAACATCCCGGGCTTCTTCACCTCGGTGCCGTTGAGGTTGGCTTTGTCCCACTTCTCATAATCGGCGAATTCGTCGCTTGGAGAAAGTGCCGGGTGAGTTTCGCTGTCACCTTTAATCTGGGTAACTTCGATGATCGGTTCAAATCGCGCCCGCAATTCCGCAAGTTCCTTGGTGTAGGGCCTGCCATCAAAGGTCTCCACCGAGAACATGCGGCCATTGCTCAGGTTGCCGTTGTGGGGGATAGCCAGCACCTCCGCTCCCGTCTGCTTTTCGAATTCGGCCAGATGTTTCCAGAGGTCTTCCGGATTCTGGCTGTCGAACTGGGAAAAAGGCACGGTGCGATTGGCCACGCTGGCATCGCCGCGAAACAGCACGTTGCGGTGGAGATTGTTGCCGCCCATGGTGGTGTATTCAAAACCGATGATCGCGCTGAAGCGGCCAGGTTCGTTGTATTTGTCAGCCAAGGCGGTGTAGGCCTGCCAGGCGTTCCGCACGGCCTTGTCGCTCTTGATGGGTGCCTCTTTGGTGGACAGCGAGCCCACGATCTCCATGGCCGTGGCGAAGACCCTGTCCTGGTCGCCGCTCGTCAACTCTTTATACCATTTTTGCCCAATCTCCGTGGCGAGAATCTCGGGGTCGCCGCTGAGCAATTGCGGCATCAGGCCATACATTTCGGCGTGGTCGGAGATCACGAGGAAGTCGAGCGGCCGTGAGAGCTTGGCGCGCAATCCGTAGGTGGTGGCAATTTCCTCGCCGCGCG
>CAZAMS010000048.1:0-6783 GCA_964486305.1 uncultured Aestuariivirga sp. | reverse complement strand
TAGCCCTTTATCAGCGTGCCACCTGGCCGAACATAAAACAGGCCATGCATGCGGGAATTGCCGGCGCCCTTCTCCATGGCGGCTATCTCGGCGCTATTTACTGGGCTGTGGCCCATGGCATGCCCGCAGGCGTTTCAGCATTGATCGTGGGGCTGCAGCCCCTCATGACGGCGTTTCTTGCAGCCGCCATTTTGGGCGAGAAAATTTCGACGCGTCATTGGTTCGGGCTTGCGGTTGGCATTCTGGGTGTTGGGCTCGTGGTGTGGCCAAAGCTTTCACTTGACGCGGTGTCAGGCATTACGCCTCTCACCACGGCGCTCTGCATTTTTGGGGCGCTCAGTGTTTCACTTGGTACGGTTTACCAGAAGCGGTTTGCCACGGGATTGAATCTGGCCAGCGGCGGCGTGTGGCAATATGCCGGCGCTTCGCTGGTTGTTCTTGTCGGCGCCGCGCTGAGCGAAAATTTTGGTTTCGATGGCAGCTTTGAGGCGTGGTTTGCGCTGGGCTGGTCGGTAATTGTCCTGTCGCTTGCCGCCATCACGCTGCTGATGCTGCTCATCCGGCATGGAGATGTCTCGCGGGTATCCGGATTGATCTATCTCGTGCCCGCCGTGGCAGCGCTCACCACCTATGTGGTTTTTGGCGAAACGTTGGTGCCTATACAAATTCTTGGCATGGCGGTGTGTGCGGGCGCCGTGTTCATCGTCACACGGAAGGCCTAGATAGTTTCGGCTTTGAGCTTTTCCAAAGTCTGTTTCGCCTTGTCCCTGTGGGCTTGCGTCATGTGGCTGCGGATCATGCTGATGGCGGTATAAAGCACGGCCATGTCATCGGTGAAGCCAAGGCCCAGAAGCACGTCGGGAATGACATCAACAGGCATGATGAAATAGGCGAGCGCTGCCAGCAAAATGCCCTTTACCTTGAGGGGTGTGGCGGGATCAAAGGCGCAATAATAGCTTGCGACCACATCTTCCGCGAAAGGGATGCTGGCCAATGATTTCTTGAGCTTTGGCCAGAAATTCCGGTTAACCGAGGCTTCATTGGATGTCTGAGACATGGTTTCCCCCAATCGGAAAACGATATGGGAATTCTTGAGCGCCAATTCAATGGCTATCTGTTGGCAAACCAGAGGCCTGCCATCATGATGATAATGGCGGCAAATTGCAGGAGTACGCGCCAGCGCATGAGGGTTTGGGAGCGGTTGGCGGAGCCACCGCGCATCATGTTCCACAGGCCGAGAAGCAAGACAACGGCCACGGCTGCAACGGCTATGGGCACGAGATAGTTGAAAATATTCATGGTGCGGAAACCCTGTTGCCCTTTGTCATAAGTTGTGGGGATAATGGCCTTTTGGAGCGCCCGCCCACATGAAATCCATGAAGCTTTATACCAATGTGCAGCGCATTCACAATGAGTTGGCGGCCCTTGGCATTGGGCCTGATGCCGCATTGCGGGTGGACCAGCTCACACCCTTTGACCAGTATCATTATTTCGGGACCGACGCGGTGGATGAGGCGCTGCAGGTTCTGCAATTGCAACCGGGGGCGCGGGTTCTGGATGTGGGCTCCGGCATTGGAGGGCCCGCGCGCTACCTCGCGGCAAAGACCGGCGCCCATGTTACAGCCCTTGAACTGCAACCTGATCTTCATGAGGTGGCGCGCGATCTTACGGCGCGGTGTGGATTGTCATCCCGTGTTGAGCATGTTTGCGGCAATATTCTAGATGGCGCAGTGGCTGAAAATTACGATGCAATAATCTCTTTTTTGTGTTTTCTCCATATCCCTGATCGGGCGCGATTGTTTTCTGCTTGCCGCGCGGCGCTGAAGCCTGGTGGTATCATGTATGTCGAGGATTTTGCCAAGCCTCGCCCACACTCGGCTGATGAGGCGGAGGCGTTGAAGGTCAAGGTTCAGTGTTCGGCAATTCCTTCTCCGCATGACTACGAGTTGCAACTCGGAGACGCAAATTTTTCGGATGTGACGATGGATGATGTGACGGAAAGCTGGAAAGACTTTACTGCCTCACGGCTTGCCATGTTCCGTATCCAGCGGGCACGCAACATCGAAGTTCATGGAGAGACAATTGTTGATGGCCTTGATGACTTCTATGGCGCCGTCGCGCAACTGTTTCAAGCCGGTGCCATTGCGGGTTTGAAAATTATTGCGCGTTAGTTTCCGCCTTCCAAAATTCTGCGGGCGATGACCTGGGCCTGGATTTCGGCCGCACCTTCAAAGATATTGAGAATGCGGGCGTCGCAGAGGACGCGGCTGATTTCAAATTCGAGGGCAAAGCCATTGCCGCCGTGAATCTGCAGGGCGTTATCGGCGGCAGACCAGGCAATGCGGGCACCTAAAAGCTTTGCCATGCCTGCTTCCACATCACACCTGCGCCCTGCATCTTTTTCGCGTGCCGCATAGTAGCAGAGCTGGCGGGCGGCCATGATTTCGGCGGCCATAAGTGCGAGCTTGTCGGCAACGCGGGGGAACTTGATGATGGCCTTGCCGAATTGTTTGCGGTCACATGCATATTTCAGACCGAGATCAAGGGCATTTTGCGCCACGCCAATTGCACGGGCTGCGGTTTGAATTCGGGCGCTTTCAAAGGTTTGCATGAGTTGTTTGAAGCCCTGCCCCTCAACGCCGCCCAAAAGATTTTCAGCCTTCACTTCAAAACCCTCAAAGCGGATTTCAAATTCTTTCATGCCGCGATAACCCAGAACCTTGATTTCGCCGCCGCTCATGCCTTTCACTGGGAAAGGATTTTCGTCGCTGCCTCGCGGTTTTTCAGCGAGGAACATGGACAAGCCTTTGTAGCCCTTTTCCTCCGGAATGCTCCGTACAAGGAGGGTCATGAGATCGGCACGCACCGGATGGGTGATCCAGGTCTTGTTGCCGGTGACTTTATATGCATTGCCGATCTTCACGGCGCGGGTTTTGAGGGAACCCAGGTCCGAACCTGTATCGGGTTCTGTGAATACGGCAGTGGGGAGAATTTCTCCTGTTGCTATTTTGGGGAGCCATTTGGTTTTTTGATCTTCGGTGCCGCCACGGAGAATGAGTTCGCAGGCGATTTCGGCGCGGGTGCCGAGGGACCCCACGGCAATCCAGCCGCGCGAAAGCTCTTCGGAGACGACGCACATGGCTTCTTTCGGCAAGCCGAGGCCGCCAAAATTCTCCGGAAGCGTCAGGGCGAAGACACCAAGTTCTGACAATTCCTGGATGATTTCAATCGGCACATAGGCATTTTTCAAATGCCAATGATGGGCATGGGGGGCGACCTTTGCGGCGACAAAGCGCTGCATGGTAGTGCGCATATCATTGATGGTGTGATCAAGGCCGCAATTGCCGAAGGTCAGTTCGCTCTGATGTTCCTGCATCAGTTCGATGAGGGCCGCACGGGTTTCGCGGATGTTGCCTTTCGCATAAAGGGTGCAGGCGCGGATGGCTTTCAGATCGAGCCCCAAATTTCCGGCACGGAAAAATTCCGTCTGGTTCATGGGGATTCCGCCCACGACCTGTTGCAGATATTCACCGCAGGCAATCTTCACAAGCAGCTGTTCGATCTCGCCGAACTTATTTTGGGCAGAAAGTTTCGACGCGTAGGAGGCAAGGGCTTTCAGCGCATCGACATAGGTGGCAAGCCAGGCAAGGCCATGGGCTTCGTGCTGGTGCTGGTCAAAGGCATTCGACAGGACCAAGGCGCTCACGGCCAGTTTGGCTTTTTCAAAAACCCGCTCCGTGGCTTCTACGCCTTCGCCCAGTGCTTCAATCACAGATCATGCCTTTATTTTGTGCAGGGTGAGGCTATCTCAGGTATTTGTGCAACGCAACATGAAGTGTCGCAATTGCGTCGAATTTCTCTTGCAATTCCTAACGATGGATTTTTTTATTTGTTGAGGCTATGTAATTAGACATGATTCAAATAGGGCGGGCGGGCGCAGTTGCGCTTCTGACAATGGCGGTTGGCATGGCGGGCAGCGCCTTTGGCGCGGAACCCACCCCGCTTGGGGTTTTTGCCGATTGGACAGCCTATACCTACAAGGCCTCTGACACGAAGGTCTGCTACATCGTGTCCCAGCCCAAGGCGAGCGATGCAGCCAAGAAGGTCAAGCGCGATCCGATTTTCTTTATCATCACCCATATGCCGGGGCGCAACATCAACGGCGAAGTTTCAACCATCATTGGCTATCCCTTCAAGGAAGCCACCATGGTTCAGCTCAAAGTTGATAATGTCGAATTTGAGCTTTTCACCAATGGTGACGGGGCCTGGGCCGATACGACCGACAAAGAGAAGAAAATCGTGGCGACGATGAAGGCGGGCCAGAGGTTCTCGGTCAGGGGCACGTCGTGGAAGGGCACGGAAACCACGGATAATTATTCGCTCAATGGCTTTACCGCAGCCATGGACAAGATCGACAGCTCCTGCAAATAGTCGGGTTATGCGGCGGTTTTTCCCAGTTGTATTGTTTTTGTGCCTGCAATCCTTTGGGGTTGCGGCGGAGCAACTTTGTTCCACCCTGAGTTACGAAGATAATTCCTATAGCGTCTGCCGCATTGACCTCAGAGAAACCCGCCTTGAGCTTTTCAATCTTGACGGCCAGGGCGCTCCGCTGGGTTCCTTTAGGGCACTGGCGGAAAGCCTGCGGGTGGAAGGCAAGGAACTTGCCTTTGCCATGAATGCGGGCATGTTTGACGTGGCACTCAGGCCCATTGGCCTTTACATTGAAGATGGCAACCAGGCCAAGAAGCTGAACCGGCGGGATGGCTATGGCAATTTTCATGTGAAGCCTAACGGAGTGTTTTATATCAAGGGCGACCAGGTGGGAGTGGCTGCCACGGAGGCCTATGTGAAGCTGAACGAAAAGCCGGACTTTGCCACCCAGTCCGGCCCCATGCTGGTGATTGACGGGAAAATTCATCCCAAGTTCTCGGAAACCGGCATGTCCTATAAAATGCGCAACGGGGTGGGCATGCTGGATGCCCACACCGCCATTTTTGTGATCTCTGAGAATGCGGTTAATTTCTATGATTTCGCCAAGCTGTTCCAGGACAGGCTGAAATGCGCCAACGCCCTGTTTTTTGATGGGACGGTGTCGAGCCTCTACAGTCCGGAACTTGACCGAAATGACGGGTTTGCGGCCTTGGGGCCTATGGTCGGAGCGGTGAAAGTGCGTTAATAGGCGGCCATGACAACCCTATTAAAAACAAATCCGCCGGCGCCTTCGGTCTATTTGCCGAATGATTTGCGGCCGTCTCTCATGGGGCTTTCGAGAGAAGAGCTTGCCGAAATTCTGGGCCGCGTTGGCGTGCCTGAAAAGCAGCGGCGCATGCGCATGCGGCAGATCTGGCACTGGATCTATCATCGGGGTGCTACGAGTTTTACCGAGATGACGGATATTTCGCTAGCCTTGCGCCTGCAGCTTGAAGAGACGTTTTCCATAGGTCGGCCAGATGTGGTGACCGAGCAGAAATCATGTGATGGCACACGGAAATGGCTGCTGAGATTTGCTCGCGATGAGCGGGGCCAGCGCCATGAAGTCGAGATGGTTTATATCCCCGAAGAGGATCGCGGGACCTTGTGCATATCCAGTCAGGTGGGTTGTACGCTGACTTGCAGCTTCTGCCATACGGGCACGCAGAAGCTGGTGCGCAATCTCACGGCAAATGAAATCGTGGGCCAGGTCATGCTGGCGCGCGACAAGCTGGAGGAATGGCCGCACCAGATGGAGGGCAATCCACACGCTCCCGAAAGCGGGCGCTATCTCACCAATGTGGTGCTGATGGGCATGGGCGAACCTTTGTATAATTTTGACAATGTCAAAACCGCCATGGACCTCGTGGCCGATGGCGAAGGCATTTCGCTGTCCAAGCGGCGGATCACGTTGTCGACTTCCGGCGTGGTTCCGGAAATCATCCGCGCGGGCGAAGAGATTGGAACGGGCCTTGCCATTTCGCTGCACGGAACAACGGACGAAATCCGCAATAAGCTGGTGCCGCTCAACAAGAAATATCCAATTGCCGAGTTGCTTGCGGCGTGCCGCGCCTATCCCGGTGCGTCGAACGCAAAGCGTGTCACCTTTGAATATGTGATGCTCAAGGGCGTGAATGACAGCGTGGCGGACGCCAAGCGTTTGGTGAAATTGCTGGAAGGCATGCCGGCGAAGGTCAATCTCATCCCGTTCAATCCCTGGCCTGGCACACAGTATGAGTGTTCGGACTGGGACGTGATCGAAGTCTTCGCCGAAATTCTGAACAAGGCTGGCTACGCCTCGCCGGTTCGCACGCCACGAGGGCGCGATATCATGGCGGCCTGCGGACAGTTGAAGAGCGAGAGCCACAAGATAAGGGCGAGTGAATTGGCGCGGGCGGCTAATGCTTCATGATGAAACATACTCAAAACTCTCATCATGGCCGTGCTCGACACGGCCATCTTCTTTCAACGGAGAAGATGACCGGATCAAGTCCGGTCATGATGAGATTGAGTTGCTAGTTCTCGGCTTCTACCGAGTGATTGATTAAAGGAAAGAAAACGCCATGTCCAAGCGCGGCCAGGTTAAAAAAGTTGTTCTCGCCTATTCCGGCGGGCTTGATACGTCGATCATTTTGAAATGGCTGCAGACGCAGTATGGGGCGGAGGTTGTGACCTTTACCGCTGACCTTGGCCAGGGTGGCGAGCTGGAACCGGCGCGCAAGAAGGCCGAGATGCTGGGGATCAAGCAGATCTACGTGGAAGATGTGCGCGAGGAATTCATCCGGGATTTCGTGTTTCCGATGTTCCGCGCCA
>CAZAMS010000047.1:0-4761 GCA_964486305.1 uncultured Aestuariivirga sp. | reverse complement strand
TGTGGGCGCTGATGCCTCTGGCCCCTTAAGTTTCATGGATGTGTGGGATTCGATGTGCCGCACCATCATGTCGGCCGGTGCAAGGCGGGGCGCCATGATGGCAACCATGCGCTGCGACCATCCCGACATTGAAGCCTTCATTGCGGCCAAGCGTGACCCCCTGCGCCTTCGCAACTTCAATTTGTCCGTGCTGGTGACCGATGCCTTCATGGCTGCGGTGAAAGCCGATGGCCCCTGGACCCTGAGCTTTGCCGGCCACGACTACCGGACCATATCGGCCCGCAGCCTGTGGGACCAGATCATGCAATCAACCTATGACTATGCCGAACCCGGCGTCATTTTCATTGACCGCATCAATAGCCAAAACAATCTCGGCTATTGCGAAACCATTCATTGCACCAACCCCTGCGGCGAACAGCCCCTGCCCAGCTATGGTGCCTGCCTTCTGGGTTCAATCAATCTCACACGCTTTGTGAAATATCCTTTTGAGGCCAATGCCAGCATCGATGAAGCGGCCTTGAGCAAGACAGTGGGCGTTGCAGTTCGCTTTTTGGATGATGTTGTTGACGTTTCGAATTATCCCCTTGAAGAGCAGGCGCAGGAAGCGCGCGCCAAGCGCCGTATTGGTTTGGGATTGACCGGCCTCGCCGATGCTTTGGCCATGTGCGGCCTGCGTTACGGTTCGGCACCTGCCGCAGAAGCTGCAAACACGTGGACAAAAATCGTCGAAAACGCAGCCTACAAAATGAGTTCGAAGCTTGCCGCCGAGAAGGGCTCCTTTCCCCTGTTTGACGCCGAAGCCTATTTGAAAGGCGGCCACGCCAGCAAGCTTCCCAAAGCCATTCGACAGGACATCGTTTCATCCGGCCTGCGCAACGGCCTGCTCACTTCGATTGCGCCCACGGGTACCATTTCGCTTTTCGCCGGAAATGTATCCAGCGGCATTGAGCCCATTTTCAGCGTAAGCTATGAGCGCAAGGTGAGGCTCGCCGACAACCGCCGAATGACACTGCGCGTCGATGACTATGCGGCAAGGCTGTGGTGGCACCTCAAGGGCGCCGACACAGCCCTGCCTCCTGCTTTTGTGACAGCCGATGACCTCACCCCCCACGAGCATCTGGTCATGCAGGCCGCGGTTCAAAAACATATTGATAGTTCCATATCGAAAACCATCAATGTTCCCGAGGACTGCAACTTTGAAACGTTTAAGGATGTCTATAGCGAGGCCTATGACCTGGGCTTGAAGGGCTGCACAACTTTCCGTCCCAATGAGGTGACGGGGTCTGTGCTTTCGACCGCCTCCGTGAGCGAGGACAAGGACGTGACCGTCATGGAGCGCCACGCCGCGTTGAACGGCATCACCTACAAACTGAAATGGCCAGAATCCAACCACGCCATCTACATCACCATGAATGACATCATGAAGGACGGCAAACGCCGGCCTTTCGAAATATTCATCAATTCAAAAAACATGGAGCATTTTGCCTGGACCGTGGCTTTGACGCGGATGATCTCGGCCGTCTTTCGGCGCGGTGGCGACGTTTCCTTTGTCGTTGAGGAATTGAAAGCGGTTTTCGACCCGCGTGGCGGGCAGTGGATGGAAGGCCATTACGTTCCAAGCCTGCTCGCGGCCATCGGCGAAATCATTGAAAAGCACATGATCGAGATTGGCTTCTTGGAACCCCGGCAGAAAGCCGATTTTTCTCTGACGGCGACCACCAAAAGAGCCTCCTGCCCGCGCTGCGGGGAACTCGCTCTTGTTTTCCAGGAAGGCTGCGTCACCTGTCTGTCCTGTGGATTTTCGAAATGCAGCTAACTAGGGCTTGCAAATAATATCGATTTGTTCTATATTTGTTCTCATGTTGATACAGGGTTCCCCCATCTCCATTAACTTCCCCCACGGCTCTGTTGACAACGAGCGTTTCTGGTACTGGCGCGGGGTTTCAGGCAAAAAATACATTCATTCCATTTATGCGGCCGATGCCTGCCCGCCCCTTCCCGGCGCCATCTATGTCGCCGTGCGGCGCATTGGCCATTTGCGAACTGCCATTGCGGCTGGCAGGTTCTCTCCCTTCTGGGATGGGGCATTTTCTGAGTTCGCTGGCGTAGATGCCGATGAGATTCATGTTCATCTCCTGGCGCGCGACAATTCCGCAGCAGATGCCGTTTTAGGCGATCTAAAGGCGGCTTTTGGCGAAGCCAGCCAGACCCTGAGCCTAGCCGCCTAGAAGATGTAGCTCGGCACCGAGCGCCTCAAGCGTCTTGTCGTGGATATTCATTTGCCGCAAGTGCTCGAGAGTGCTGGTGACATAGTCCCGGCAACGGCCCATGCCTCCCTCGCCTTGCAAGACATGCTTCAGGAGGCTTTGGTGCGACAGCTTTCGCGCATATTGGGGGTGGTTGCGATCAACCACGTAAGTTACCGCTTCAACTTTCTGGTTGCTTCCCAAAATTTCCACACTCCGGATCGTTTCCAGATAGACCATGCTCACCTGCTCGCGCGCGCGCAGATAGGCCATGGTCGCCTCCCATTTCGCGGGTTCAATCTGAAAGGCAACACCCACGCAGGAGCCACCACGGTCAAGTCCGAGTACAAGGCCGGGCTTGGCCTTCGTGCCCCGGTGATGAAGTGAATAAACGCAAAGACAGCGATGAAACCCGCGAATGCGCGCATGGGCTTGCGACATAAATTCAAAACCCGGCCTCCACATCAGTGAACCGTAGCCAAATATCCATCGCTGCTGCATGCTTGCCCTGCTTAAATCAAACCCCAGAGAATCACCAAATCATATGATCCCTTCGAGAAAACGCCCATGGTATATGTTCTATCCGCTTGCCGGAATGATACTTCTCAGCGCCCTCTGGTGCGGTTACTGGTTTATTGCATTCGTGGGCGCCAAGGAACTTGTACAGGCAAAGCGCCTGGAGTTTGCAAACAAGGGGCTGCAACTCAACTGCGCCCGGGAAAGCTGGGGCGGCTTTCCCTTCCGTTTTGAATTTCAGTGCGAAGCGGCTTCATTACAACTCACCAGGGCCAAAGAAACCTTTAACTTCCAATCGATGAAAATATTGGCTGTGGCTCAGGCCTATAATCCCTTTCATGTCCTTCTCCTCGTCGATGGCCCAAGCGCGGTAAACGGAGTTGAACTTACCCACGAACGCGCGCTGATTTCCGTAACAGTCAATGCCGCTGGCAATTTGGATGTAAGCTCAGAAGCAGCCAAGGTGAATGCACAGGGGCTGTTTTCCAGTGCCCAGTTGAATTTCTACGGCAGAAAAATCAATGGCAAATTGGATCTCGCTGCAAGTGCCGATCAGTTGGTTTTTCTTGGACCCGACAACTTGATTACTCCCGTTGCAAAAGCAGAACTCATCGCCCAGACCAGCGCATCTCTCCTCAACCAGCCATCACCCTTGGATCACGCCGCCGCAACAGGTGAGCCTCTCGAAGTCAGCTCTCTCAAAATTTCGCAGGGGCCCGTTGATTTTGCAGCAAAGGGAAAAATTTTTCTCGATCCCCAACGCCGCTTGGCAGGCAAGCTCTCCAGCCAGACCAACGACATCGACGGATTAATGAAGTTTATCGCACCCATCCTTGCGTTGAAAGAAGAAGATAGAGCAACGATAAAGAACCTGGTCAGTCTAGCCGGCACCGATCCATCAACGAACACAACAAAAGCCGACTTCATCGCAAAGGAAGGTGCGCTTTACTGGGGACTGCTCAAGCTCGCGGAGTTGAAGCCGCTGTTTTAGCGATGCTTGGGATCGCGTCCGAAATCCGGAGCCGCAGTTTCCTGGCCCGCTGCAATAATGTTACGGCGAACTTCGCGCGCCCGGGTGAACAAATTGAACAGGGTTTCCCCATCGCCCCAGCGAATGGCCCGCTGCAGCGCCGACAGATCTTCCGAAAACCGCCCCAACATTTCCAATACGGCTTCACGATTGTTCAAGAACACATCGCGCCACATTGTGGGATCAGAAGCGGCAATGCGGGTAAAATCACGAAAGCCGCCGGCCGAATATTTGATCACTTCCGAATCGGTCACCTCTTCCAGATCAGCCGCAGTTGCAACCGTGTTATAGGCAATGAGATGCGGTAAATGACTGGTGATTGCGAGCACAAGATCATGATGCTCCGGCGTCATCAATTCCACCTCGGAGCCACAGGCATGCCAGAAATTTTCAAGCCGCGTGACAGCCGAAGTGTTGCTGTCGGGAAGAGGCGTCAGAATGCACCAGCGCTTCACAAACAGGTCAGCAAAGCCAGAGGCTGGCCCCGATTGTTCCGTGCCGGCGATGGGATGTCCGGGAATAAATTGAACACCCTGCGGCACATGAGGGCCAACATCACGAACGACCGCGGCCTTCACTGACCCCACATCCGTTACGATGGAGCCCGGCTTCAAAGCAGTGCCAATTTCCTTGGCAATCTCTCCACAGGCCCCGACGGGCACGCACAGGATAACCAGATCGGCATCCCTGACAGCTGCCGCTGCCGTTTCATGCATGCTGTCAACCAAACCCAATTGAACGGCCGCTTTCCGCGTTTCAGCACTCTTGGCATAGCCCGCAATATGGTTCGCAATTTTTTCACGCCTGATGACATGGGCAAGCGACGACCCGATGAGGCCGATGCCGATGATAGCCACGCGCTCAAACTGCACACTCATTTCAGGAAATCCGACAAAGCTGTAATCACGGCCCTGTTGGCTTCTTCATCACCAACTGTCAAGCGCAGGCAATGGGGCAGGCCGTAAGCTT
>CAZAMS010000046.1:0-2058 GCA_964486305.1 uncultured Aestuariivirga sp. | reverse complement strand
GAAGAATGGGGTTGAGATCACTGAGCTCTCAACCCATCTGCAGGGCCAACTCGTAGCGGTGAACCCGGCCTATGACGAGGCCTTTGATGCCTTTGCCCCGGCGGCCGTGCACGGCAAGCCCAAGGAGCGGCAGAAATGGGCGGTCGAGCAAATGATGATGGGGGCCAAGGCCTCCAAAAATCTTGGACTGACTTCCACGGTTTCTTTTACCGGAGGCCTTGCCTGGCCCTATGCCTATCCGTGGCCCCAACGCCCGCAGGGCCTGATTGAAACGGCCTTCGGCGAATTGGCCAAGCGCTGGAAGCCCATTCTTGATGCCTATGACGATGCGGGTGTTGATGTGGGCTATGAAATTCACCCCAATGAAGACGTGTTTGACGGCGCAACTTTTGAAATGTTCCTTGATGCGCTCAAGGGCCACAAGCGCTGCCAGATCAATTATGATCCCTCGCATTTCGTGCTGATGCATCTGGATTATCTGGCCTTTATCGACATCTACCACGAGCGCATCTGTGCCTTCCATGTGAAGGATGCGGAACTGAACCCCACGGGACGGCAGGGGGTTTATTCGGGCTATCAACCGTGGATCAGTCGGGCTGGAAGGTTCCGTTCGCTGGGTGATGGGCAAGTTGATTTCGGCGGGGTTTTTTCCAAGCTTTCGCAATACAATTATTCGTCGTGGGCGGTGTTGGAATGGGAATGCTGCCTCAAGCATCCAGAACAAGGGGCTGCAGAAGGCGCACCCTTTATCGACAGCCATATTATACGTGTCACGGAAAAAGCCTTCGATGATTTTGCCGGCGGCAAGACCGACCAGGCCCAGATCAAGCGGGCGCTTGGACTATAGGACCTTCGAGGCTCGCCCTTTGGGCTCGCACCTCAGGGTGAGGAAATATAATAACCCTCGTCCTGAGGTGCGAAGCGCAGCGGAGCCTCGAGGGACAAAACACGAGCTGGAGGTAAGACATGGCAATCGAGGGAAAAGACAACGCCAGGTATTCGGGCAGAATTCGCCTTGGCATGGTGGGTGGCGGACAGGGTGCCTTCATCGGTGCGGTTCATCGCCTGGCGGCGCGCATGGACGATCACTATGAGTTTGTCGCAGGCGCACTTTCATCGGATGCAGCGCGTTCGAAAGCTTCCGGCGAAGAGTTGGGACTGGCACCTGATCGCATCTATGGGGATTTCCGCGAGATGGCGAAGGCAGAAGCCAAGCGCGGAGACGGCATTGAAGCGGTTTCCATCGTCACGCCAAACCATATGCATTTTCCGGCAGCGAAAGCTTTCATTGAAGCGGGCATTCATGTGGTCTGCGACAAGCCGCTTTCGCTCAATCTCAAGGAAGCGCTTGCGCTGGAAAAACTTCTGGCCAAGAACAAGAATGTCATTTTCGCGCTCACGCACAACTATTCGGGCTACCCGATGATCCGCCATGCGCGGGCCATGGTCGCGGCCGGTGAACTCGGTGACATTCGCGTGGTTCAGGGCGAGTATCCGCAGGACTGGCTCACCACGGATCTGGAAAAATCCGGACAGAAGCAGGCGGCCTGGCGCACTGACCCCAGTAAGACTGGTGCTGGCGGTTGTGTCGGCGACATCGGCACCCATACCTATCAACTCGGATGTTTTGTTTCGGGCTTGAAGCTCGACGAACTGTCGGCTGATCTCACGACATTCGTCAAAGGCCGCCGGGTTGATGACAATGTTCATGTAATGATGCGCTACAAGGGCGGGGCCAAAGGCATGATTTGGGCGAGCCAAGTGGCGCCGGGGCATGAGAATGGTTTGAAGATCAGGGTTTATGGCACCAAGGGCGGATTGGAATGGGTGCAGGCCGACCCCAATTACCTCTGGTACACGCCTTTCGGCGAGCCAAAGCGCCTGATCACCAGGGGTGGCGCTGGTTCGAATGCGGCTGCGGCCCGGGTTACGCGAGTTCCGCCGGGACATCCGGAAGGCTATCTCGAAGGCTTTGCCAATATCTACACGGAATTGGCGCGCGCCATCAAAGCCAGGCGCGCGGGTAAGAAGCCGGACAAGGATGTGCAATTTCCCGGC
>CAZAMS010000045.1:0-9387 GCA_964486305.1 uncultured Aestuariivirga sp. | reverse complement strand
AATGTCTGGTTGCGGACATGTCGGGAACGGCGCGGGGTAAAATCCTGCCCCCCAAGAAATTCATGCAAGGGCAAAGATCGCGCGGGCTCAGGGTTCCCGAGGAAGTGTTCACCCTGACCATTAACGGGCGCTTCGTTTCGGAAACTGAAGCGGTAAGCGATAGCGCCATTGACATCTATATGGAACCCGATCCCGAAACCACGCGCATGGTTCCCTGGTACACGGAGCCTACCGCCCAGGTGATCTGCGATGCGTTTCATTTGAATGATGAACCCGTTGAGATTTCTCCGCGTCATGTGCTGAAGCGGGTTCTGGGGTTCTATAAGGCCAAGGGCTGGCGTCCCGTTGTGGCGCCTGAGCTGGAGTTTTATCTCTGCAAAAAAAATCTCGATCCGGATTATCCGATTGAAGCAGCAATTGGCCGCTCAGGCCGCAAGGAATCTGGTGGCCAGGCCTATGGCATCGATGCGGCCAATGATTTTGATCCCGTTGTTGAAGACATTTTTGATTATTGCGAAGCCCAGGAACTGGATGTTGATACGCTGTCCCATGAAAGTGGCCCAGCCCAGCTTGAAATAAATTTCAATCACGGTGATCCCCTCGAGCTTGCCGATCAGGTGTTCCTGTTCAAGCGCACCGTCAGGCAGGCGGCGCTGAAACATGAGATGTATGCAACCTTCATGGCCAAGCCCCACGAGAATGAACCCGGTTCATCCATGCATATTCATCAATCGGTGTTGGATAACAAAACGGGCAAGAATATTTTTGCAGGCAGGGATGGCAAGCATTCCAAGCTTTTCCTGAATCACATCGGTGGGCTTCAGCGCTACCTCGCAGCAGCACTTCCTTTCTGCGCGCCGAACGTGAATTCCTATCGTCGGCTGGTTCCCGAATCAGATGCGCCGACCAATGTTCATTGGGCCATCGATAACCGTACCGTAAGCCTGCGCGTTCCCAGCTCGAGCCCGGCAAACCTGCGCGTTGAGAACAGGGTTCCCGGTGCCGATGCCAATCCCTATCTGGCCTTTGCGGCGTCCCTCGCGTGTGGTTATTTGGGCATGGTTGAACGCATCAAGCCATCGGAGGCAGTCACCGGCTCGGCCTATCGCTATGCCCACACGCTGCCAATCAACCTCGACGAGGCTCTTGATAAACTGAACTACACGAAATCGCTGAAGCAGGTGCTGGGCGAAAAATTTGTAACCGCCTATCAGGATGTGAAGTTCGAGGAAATGCAGCACTTTCGCAAGGTGATTAGTTCCTGGGAGCGGGAATTCCTGCTGCTAAATGTCTAACATGGAAGTTGTGGAGAATTCATGCGCTTGACCTTGCGAAGCCTGTTTGTGATTTTCTTGCTGCTTGCTAATCAAAACGTCTACGCGGGCAAGGGTGATCGCGTGCCCAGCCACGAAGGCGTCTCTGCAGCCCTAGCCGAAGTTTTGAATTCGCCCGAACGCCTGACCCTTCCAATCGAGCGCATAAGACAGGCGCTCAAGGCCCATTATCTGGACAATGGCGGCTCAATCTATTGGGTGGGCACGGGCCGCATGACACCTTTCATCCAGCGCCTGGAGGACGCCCAGTTCGACGGCCTCAATCCCGACGACTACCCCGTCGATACCCTTATTGACCTACGTGACTCGATTGATCCCGACGATCCCTATTCAGCCGCCGAGGCGGAACTTTATTATTCAGCCTTCTTCGTGGCCTATGCCGCCGATCTCAAGATTGGGCGCGTGGCGCCCCAGAAAGTTGACCCCCGGTTATTCCGCAGCCGCAAGACCATTGATGTGCTGCGCGTCCTGACCGAACTCAACAGGCAGATAAACCCCAGCGCGTTCCTGTCGAATTTTGAACCCCGCAACGAGCACTATCAAGCGCTGAAAAAAATGATGCAGCTCTATGCAACCAAAGTCGACGAGGTGAGCTGGCCGGTGATTGAACAGGGGGTTGCATTGAAGCCGGGCATGAGTGACCTGCGCGTTCCAAAAATAAGGTCCTTGCTTGCGCTGACTGGTGACTATGAATGGCAGGTTACGGGTTCGCCCGTCTATGACGAGCAACTCGCCATTGCCGTACAAAGATTTCAGCAGCGCCACGGTCTTGAAGCGAAAGGCCTGATTGGCAAGCAGTCCATTATTGCCATGGATGTGACGCCGCAGGACCGCATCAACCAGATCATGCTGAACATGGAACGCTGGCGCTGGATGCCAGACAACCTTGGCGAAAATCATTTCCTGGTGAACCTTGCAGGCTTTGAACTGCAGCGCATCCAATCCTCAGTCATTGTCGAGCGCATGAATGTCGTGGTGGGAGCCGTTGCCACCCAGACCCCGGAATTTTCTGATGAGATGGAATATGTGGAATTCAATCCCACCTGGACCGTACCCTATTCCATTGCAACGAAAGAGATGCTGCCGAAGTTGCGGTCAAACCCTTATGCTTATGCGGCGGAATTCGAAGTGTTTGTAAACGGCGCGCTGTCCTCCTGGGGTTCCATTGATTGGAGTGCCTATGGTCCCGGAAAATTCCCTTTCACCTTCAGGCAAAAACCGGGTCCGAAAAACGCATTGGGCAAAATGAAGTTCATGTTGCCTAACAAGCATAACATTTACCTCCATGATACGCCGGCAAAGGACAAGTTTGCTTCGACCTCGCGGGCCTTCAGCCATGGCTGCATCAGGCTATCGCGTCCATTTGATCTGGCCTATACGGTCATTGGAAGCCTGCCAGGTTGGTCGGACCAGCGCGTTGATAATGTAGTGGCCAGTGGCAAACTTACCCGTGTCAGCTTGCCGGATCCCATTCCCGTGCATCTCATTTACTCAACTGCCTTCAAGGGTGAAAATGGCGTTGAGTTCCGCCCCGATGTCTATGGCCGCGATCGCAAGCTCTACAACGCCCTGTTCGGTCGTTCGTCGTCCTAGAACGACACGCCTACCAGAATTTGTCATCCCGGCGAAAGCCGGGACCCAGCCTTCCATGCAACGACTCTTTAATGATTGAAGATCACGCGAGTTGAACAATGGGTCCCGGCTTTCGCCGGGATGACAGATTTATAGCTAATTCAAAGCACTCATTGTCGTGTATGCCGACAGTGCTTCCGTGCTGGATTTGACGTGGAGCACGGCGGCGCCGTCATGCGCCAGGAATTCCTTGACCTTCGCATCAATGCCGTCGCCAAGGACAATGGTGACTGTAAACACGCCGAATGATTTTGCCCACAGGGTAAAATCCGGGTTGATCAAATCAGTGCCCGAAACCCGGTGTGGGTAGTGTTTCTCCTGATGGGTGCGAATGGTGCCATAAATGCCATTGTCTGAAATGACGATCTTTGGTTTTGCACCGTACTGTATCGCAGTCGCCAGTTCCTGGCCGGTCATCAGCATGCCGCCATCGCCAACAAAGGTGATCGCCATGCGCGTATCGTCAACAATTGCGGCGGCAACAGCCGTGGGGACTCCAAAGCCCATGGCCCCGGCAATTGCCCCTAACATTGTGTTTTTCGGCGTCATCACCCAATGGCGATGCACCCATGTTGACATGTTGCCCGCATCCGTTGTGATGACCGCATTCTCCGGTGCCTGAGCCGCGATGGAGACCACCACCTTGCCAAAGTCTACCGCGTCATTGGGCTCGGGCGAGGTAAAGCGCTGGAACTCCCGCACGAAGTCATTGATGGAGGAGCTCCAGGATTCGCGCGCTGAGGAAACAACACGGGGGTGTGCCGCGAGGTCGGAGAGGACGGCTGCGGGATCGGCAATCAGGCCCAGATCCGTCCTGAATATTTTCCCGATTGGTTCGCCATCGGGATAAATGTGAATGAGCTTTTGCTTGGGTTCCGGCGCCTTTGGGAAAGTGTAACTAAGACTTGCCACATCCCCAAGCCGCGTTCCCACCGCAATGATCAGATCGGCATTTGCCAAAACCTGCCGGTGCTTTGGCGGATTGCCAAAGCCCAGGTGACCCGCATAGAGGGGTGAGCCGTTATCAAAAACATCCTGGTTTTTCCAAGTAACGGCCACCGGAATGCGCAGGGCCTCGGCAAACCTATGCAGGGCTGCCGCCCCTTTTGTTCCGCGAAGCATGGCGCCAGCAACAACAATGGGTTTGCTTGCTTCTTCAATCATCGCCTGAATGGCGGCGATATCACTTGCCCCATGATGGGTCACAGCAAGGGGGAATGGGGCAGGGACCGTTTCACCCGCCTCATCGCTCAAAACATCTTCAGGCAGAGAGATAATGACCGGGCCCGGCTTGCCTTCACTTGCCAGGCGCAGGGAACGGGTGACTATTTCGCCGATCTTGCTGCCATCGTGGATTTCATAAATTCCCTTGGCCATGCCGCCAAAGAATTGCCCATAGTCAACTTCCTGAAAGGCCCCGCGGCTGCGCTCCGTCCGCGAAACCTGGCCTATGAAAAGCAGCACCGGCGTTGCGTCCTGTTCTGCCACATGGATGGCAATGGAGCCATTGGTGGCGCCGGGCCCGCGGCTGACCAGAAACACGGCGGGCTTTCCCGTCAGGCGCGCTTCCGCCACGGCCATGAAACCTGCGCCAGACTCATGCCGGCAAATGATGATTTTTATCGAGCTGTCGTAAAGCGCGTCGAGAAGCGCCAGATAACTTTCACCTGGAACGCAATAGACCCTTTCTATGCCGTGGACTTCCAAGCACTTGACGATCAGGTCTGCGGCACGCATGAATCAACTCCTGAGGGGCTCAGAACATCCTGATAGATGCCTTGAACCCGCCGGGAAGTCGAGCCTGTTTCAGCAGGGTTATGGCTGGGCTGCAGCAGACAGGGTCGAGAGGGCCGCTTCAGCCTCGGTAACACCCGCGGCTTTGGCCTTTTCATACCATTCGGCAGCTTTTGCCGCGTCAGGCGTGATGCCCTGCACCTTCATTTCCGCAAAGACCGCCGGGTCGTAGGTCTTGGCAACACCCATGGCACCTTCTGCCGCTCCCAGTTGGAAGGCGCGGCTGTAGAACTGGCGGGCGATGATCAAATCACCGGTTTTCATGAGCATGTCGCCTTTTCCCAGAAGCCCCGTAACTTCAGCGGAAAGTGCAGGCTTGATAGGTTGAAACGACGCCGGGGCCGGAACAGCCACAGCGTTTTCAGGTTGGGTTTTAACCTTCAAGGTGGTCTCTGGAGGCGCACTTGCCGGTGTTATTTGCAAGGCTGGCTCATTTTCAATTTTCATATCATCAATGGCGACGGTCATTTCCTTCACTGGTGCAGCAAGTTCACCCGTGCTCGTTTCAATCGCCGAGATTGAAATATCAAACTTTGCCGTGTCCGACTGCGGGACGTAAAGATTGATGTCGTTTTCTTCCCCATCCTTGAGGATCCAGGTATTGTCGGAAATCTTTTTCCCCGCTGTCAGGTAGGCCGATGCGGGAAGCCCGGAAATCTTGATGGCGAGCTCCTGATTCTCGAAGGCAGGTTCGGCATTGAGTGCCAGGGGGATCATGCTGTTCAAGGTGCCAGTCACATCGGAAACATCGAGGGACGCAATTGCGATGGGTTTTTTGGAAATGGTCGTTTGACCGGTTGAAATGGCCGCTTGACTGGTTGAATTGAAAAGGGAATCCGAACTGCCAGGCATGTAGCCCATTGCGAATTCGTACGCATCACTGGCTGATTGCGAAATCTGGTCGGATTTTGTGACGGCAAACCCAACCGCTCCGCCTGCAACGGCGGCAAACACACCAGCGAACAACAAACTCTTTTTCAATCCGGAACGGTTGAAAGATGAGGTTGGATACTCCACAGGCTCGCCCGTCTCCCTGTCACTGCCATAGTGGCGGTGCTGAACTTCAAGTTCGCTTGCGGGAATTGTTGGCCGGGACGGGACATGCGCCATGGGGGAGCGGTCCAGCTGCAAATCTGCCTGTTCGCGCTGCCTCTCCAGTATCCGGCGGCGGTAATACTCGTAGGTCCGGTTCTCTGGCTGCGGGGATGATACGGGCTCCTCCTGCTTGCGCCGGTATTGATTGACCAGAAACTCAGCGTCATCATCGCGATAGTGCTGGGCCAGCCATGTTGGAATGGTGCTGCCTGCCGGGCTTTCTGAGTTTTCGTCAGCGCCGTCGAATTCGTTATCTGGAAGGGGATGGTTCATGTCTTATCCTCCTATTGAACTGTGGCTTCTGTAAGTGAATTTTGTGCCGGCTTGATAGCGCCCATAAGGTCTTTTGCAGTCAGGTATTGTTTCCACCCTGGAACAGCGGCGGAGAAATTAGTGCTTTGCTCCTCGTTGCGGGAAGCGAGATAGGTTGAAAGCAGTGCCTTGTTGAATTTTCTCAGCTTGTAGAAGCGCTCACTGCGCTCAGGCCAATCGAAAACAGCAAGAATCAATGCTGAAGCGACCGTTTCCACCGCAGTGCCATCGGCTATAAGGCGCGGGAAATCTGTATTGCCAAGAATTGCTGGCGAATATACTTCTGCCAGGCTTTCGGGAAGTGAAAGGGACAGGATATGCAGCCCGCTATTGGCTTTGATTGAATTTAAAAGCTGGTACGAATCAGATCCAATGAAGACTGCCGCATCAATGTGGCCATCAAGCAGCGCAGTAAGCGAGCTTTTCCCCGTGGTGGGAATCCGCTCATAATTTGTTCCGAGCGCTTCGAACAAAAGCTCAGCCGCCACGAACTCATCGCTGTTGGCGGGGCCTGTGGCAATCCTCACGCCCGAGAGTTTTTCGATTCCGGAAATTTCCTTGCGTGCCAGCACGATGACATTCAAGTTCGCAAGTTTTGCAAGATAAGCAATCTTGCCGGTCTCATCCTTATAGAGGTTGTTTTTCTTGACAAAGGCAAGACTGTCGGAAGAGAGCAGCGCCACATCGACGCCGCGCAAAAACAGCAAATCATTTATGGACTGCAGGCTGCCGCGGCCGATAATGGGGAGAACCCGCAAGCCATCCGTGTGGTCCATGGCATTGGCAATTTCAAGCACGTTTCCAGCAAGCCCCGGCTCACTGGCAAGCAAACCAACGGTGCCTTGATTGAGCTTAACCCCGCGGACATCTTCCGACCGGACTTCAGTACTCAACGCAACAACCAACCACGCGGTTACAAACACTACGAAGGCATTTTTCAATACCTGGATCCCCTCAAAAACACACTGGTCGTCCCACCACTACGCACACGTATTTTTCGCCCGCGTGATAGATTAATTTGAGGCGCGGATTACCGCCAGAATGTGGCAAAGTACGGACAAGAATGTGGTATTTGGCTTCGATTGGCGGGTTTTACGGGGAATCAGGGTTGCGGGCAATCGATTATGCAAAGACCCTAATTAAGGGTAAATCTTTACCTCTTGTAATGCCCGAAGGCGGGGATGAGCGCATTCGGGCAGCCGCCGAAGTGCTGCATTCCCAAGGCCTTGCGGTTCCGATTTTGTTCGGACCGGAACCGCCAGAACCAGCCAGGCGGCACATTGACCTGGTTATAGACAGACGACCGAAGATGACGGATGCCATGGCGTCCCGCCTCCTTCAAAAACCACTCTATTTGGCCGCGGCCATGGTGGCGGCGGGAGATGCGGCTGCCATGATGGCAGGCGCCATGAACCCAACTGCGCGGGTGATCGAAGCGGGACATATGTTGATCGGTTTGGCGCCGGGGTTTGAAACGCCATCAAGTTATTTTCTCATGCAGTGGCTCGACCGCCGCCTGATATTCGCCGATTGTGCCGTCAACGTACAGCCCACGGCCGGGCAGCTGGCTGATATCGCCATTGCCTCGGCTGCGAGCGCTGCAAAAATACTGGGCGAAGAGCCACGTGTGGCCCTCTTGTCATTTTCGACCAAAGGCAGCGCCAATCATCCGGATGCCGACAAGGTCATTGCGGCCTTGCAGATCGTCCGCCAGCGCCATCCCGGGATTCTGATGGATGGCGAGTTGCAGGGCGACGCGGCTCTATCCTCGGTTGTTGCTGAACGGAAAATGAAAGAAATCGGTGAAGTCGCAGGTCGCGCCAATGTGCTCATATTCCCCGATCTCGATGCCGGCAACATCGCTTATAAACTTACACAGCAACTATCTGGCTGCCGCGCCATCGGTCCCATATTGCAGGGCTTCGCCAAACCGGTTTCGGATCTGTCACGCGGCGCCAGCGTGGACGACATCGTGGATGCCGCATCGCTGCTTCTGGCCATGTCACTGGCGAAGTAACGCGAAGACATGCCGTGCAATGGTGAGTTCCTCGTTAGCTTTCACCACATGAACGTCCTTCGCTGAGACACCAAGGAATGAAAGCTGCGCCAATATTTTCTGGCGTACCGATTCGGCATTCTCGCCAATGCCGCCGGTGAAGACAATCGCATCAATCCCGCCGATCGAAACGGCCAGCGACCCGGCATAGCGCGCCGCCTGATAGCAATAGGCATTGACGGCATCGATCGCCTCGGCCGAAGGACTTGCCAGCAACTCCCGCATGTCTGACGAGAGCCCGGAGATTCCCAAAAGGCCGCTGCGCCGATACAGAAGGTCCTCAAGCCCTTCCGCATCCAGGCCCTCATCGCGCATTAGGGCGATCAAAACGCCAGGGTCGATGGCGCCGGTGCGCGTGCCCATGAGCAGCCCGTCCGCCGTGGAAAATCCCATGGTGGTTTCAACGCTTTTGCCGTCGAGGATTGCACACATGCTTGAGCCATTACCGAGATGGGCCGCAAGCAGGCGCCGCGGCAGTGGCCTGCCAGTTTGCAGCGGCAGTTCCCGCACCACATGTTCGTAGTTCAGGCCGTGAAAGCCATAGCGCCGGTATCCCCGCTCGTGATAGGCGCGCGGCAGTGGCAGCCGCGTGTGAAGCTCGTCCCGTCCCGCATGGAATGCCGTATCGAAGCAGGCGATATGCGGCACATCCGGCGCGAGCTTTCGCAACGCCACCATCGCCCCAAGCCCATAGGGCAGGTGCAGGGGAGCAAGTTTGCGCAAAGCTTCGAGATCATCCTGGATGTTCTGGTCGACGCGAACCGGCGCTGTGTAGCGTGTGCCACCATGCACGATGCGGTGGCCGATGCCGCCGCAGTGTTGCAACACAATTCCGGTGCCTTCGATTTTAGCCAATGCAGCCTGCAGCGCGTCAGGGCCACAGCCCACCACTTGTCCGGCCAGAACTTGGGCCAACCCGCCATCAAAAACTGCAAACTTGAGCGAGGAGGAACCGGCGTTGAATGTGATGATGGGTTTCATCGTGCCGGTTCTCTGCGTATCAGGCCGAACCCATTTGCGGACGCATGTCTGCCTTGTTGATGTGGGCAACGGGGACCGGCTTTTTCATCGCATCCCGGCGGAAGGGCTCGCCCAGCTCCTGGTTGAGAATCACTTCGATGAAGGTTGTGATTCCCTCAGCCTGATCCTCTGCCGCTTTCTTCA
>CAZAMS010000044.1:0-9897 GCA_964486305.1 uncultured Aestuariivirga sp. | reverse complement strand
CCTTTGGTCCCTGAAAGCGCACCACCGCCACAACATCCCTGTGCAATTCTCCCGTCTTGAACGCCGCATGGAGTTCCTCCTGGGAATGAAATACGCGGGCGGGCGCTTCAATGACATGGCGATCATCTGGGATTGAAGAGGTCTTGATCACGGCGTGACCTAAAGGCCCTTCAAGCACATTGAGACCGCCGGTGGTTTGGAATGGGTTTTCGCAGCCGCGCAGCACCTTGTCGTCGTGGGAGGTGGTGGCGGCTTCCTTCCATTCCAACGCGCCATCGCGGCCCAGTTTTGGCTCGACCAGATAGCCTTTAAGTCCGGTGCCCATGATTGTGGTGACATCCTCATGCAGCACGCCGCGATGCAACAGTTCGCGGATGAGAAATCCCATGCCGCCCGCCGCGTTGAAGTGGTTCACATCAGCCTTGCCGTTGGGATAGATGCGGGTCATCAGCGGCACGACGTGGGATAGTTCTGCCAGGTCATTCCACGTCAAAACAATGCCAGCAGCAGCGGCCATGGCAATGAGATGCAGCGTGTGATTGGTGGAACCACCGGTTGCCAACAGTCCTACGACGCCATTCACCACGGCCTTTTCATCATAGATGCGGCCGATGGGTGTGTAGTTGTTTCCGAGTGCAGTAATCGAAAGGGCCTGCTGGGCAGAGGCCTTCGTGATTTCATCCCTGAGCGTAGTACCCGGATTTACAAATGTTGTTCCCGGCAGATGCAGGCCCATGATTTCCATCAGCATCTGGTTGGAATTGGCGGTGCCGTAGAAGGTGCAGGTGCCCGGGCCATGGTAGGATTGGGCTTCCGCTTCCAACAATGCGGCGCGATCCACTTTACCTTCCGCATAGAGCTGGCGGATTTTGGCCTTTTCATCATTGGGAAGGCCAGAAGTCATGGGGCCAGCTGGAATGAACACAGCGGGCAAATGGCCAAATGACAAAGCACCGATAATAAGGCCCGGCACGATTTTGTCGCAGACACCGAGATAGACTGCGGCATCAAACATCTGGTGGGAAAGCGCCACTGCGGTCGAGAGGGCAATTACATCACGCGAAAAGAGCGACAGCTCCATGCCCGTTTCGCCCTGGGTGACACCATCGCACATCGCAGGAACTCCGCCCGCAACCTGCGCCGTGCCGCCGTTGGCACGCGCCGCTTCCCGGATAATTTGCGGGTAATGCTCGAAGGGTTGGTGGGCCGAAAGCATGTCATTATAGGACGTGACAATTCCAAGGTTTGGCCCTGCGCCGCTGCGCAATTCATTCTTGTCATGGGGGCCGCAGGCAGCAAAGCCATGGGCGATGTTGGCGCAGCCCAATGCCTTGCGCTTGGGCTGTGAACTCACCGCGGCATCAATGCGCGCGAGATAGCGTCCGCGTGACGATTTGCTTCGCGCAATGATTTTCTCAGTGACTGCTGAGACGATTGCATGGACAGACATGGGCTTAACTCCGTCAGGGACACCAATAGAGTGTCAGAGGTTTTTTTGATCGCAGGATAGCCCGTATCGGCATGGCCTCAACCGGCCCTTCCGCTAGGGCCTTGTTTAGCACGTTGCGCTTTTCCTGTCCTTCGATGTGAAGGCAAAGCAGACTGGCATCGAGAAGGGCGGGAAGTGTGAACGTCAGCCTAGGCTCGCCAGCGGCTGGGGCCGAAATCTTCAAAAGGCGCTTCTTGGTTTTGGGATTGATCGCTTCGCTTAAACGATCGCCATCGGGGAACAACGAGGCCGTATGGCCGTCACTTCCCATGCCGAGAACAACGACATCGAGAGTCGGCACATTTTTCGCCTCGGGATTTTCAAAGAGCGGAATGAATTCTGCTCCTGCGGCACTGTTTTGCAGGAGGTTTTCGCGCACGAGCCTGGCATTGGAGCGTGGGTTCGTCTCAGGCACCTGGCGATCATCCACGAGTGTGACCGTTATCTTGCTCCAGGGAATATCGAAACGTGAAAGTGTTTCAAAGAAAAGCTTCGGGGTTGAACCGCCTGATACGGCAAGACAGGTGCCGCCCTTGGTTCTCACATGGTGTTGCAACGCATTGGCCACATCGGTTGCGAGGGCTGAACAGAGGCTGCCCCGGCTTTCAAACAATCGCTCTTTTGCGATCATTGGTGTTCGCCTTCATGCCACGTGCGCCCGTCACGTTCAATCAAGGCAACGGCGGCGGTTGGTCCCCAGGTGCCTGATGTATAGGGCTTGGGCAATTCCGGGGACTCTTTCCAATAGTCCAGAATGGGATCAATCCATTTCCAGGCGGCGGTGACTTCATCGCGCCGCATGAACAGGGTCTGGTTGCCGCGTACCACATCCATGATCAGGCGCTCATAGGCATCGGGATTGCGCACGCCGAAGGCATCGGCAAAACTCATGTCGAGCGGCACATGGCGAAGCCGCATGCCGCCGGGGCCCGGATCCTTGATCATCAGCCACAGCTTTACACCTTCATCGGGCTGCAGGCGAATGACAAGTTGGTTTGACGAAATTGTGCCAGCACTCGCATCAAAGACGGAATGGGGGATGGGCTTGAATTCAACGACAATTTCCGAAGCACGCGATTCAAGCCGCTTGCCGGAACGGAGGTAGAATGGAACGCCGTTCCAACGCCAGCTGCCGATTTCAGCTTTGAGGGCCACATAGGTTTCAGTCTTGGAGGTGTTTGAGCCAAGTTCTTCGAGATAGCCGGGAACAGCTCCGCCCGCCGAGGCACCAGCACGATATTGGCCGCGCACCGTCTGGGTTGCCATATTATCCGCCGTGATCGGCTTCAAGGACTGCAGCACTTTCAATTTTTCGTCACGCACCGCATTGGCATCGATCGATGTTGGTGGTTCCATGGCCACAAGGCACAGGAGCTGCAACATATGGTTTTGCACCATGTCGCGGAGCGCGCCTGCTGTATCATAGTAGCCAGCGCGGCCTTCAACGCCCAAGGTTTCCGCCACGGTAATCTGCACATGGTCAATGTGGGCGGCATTCCAGATGGGCTCGAACAGGGCATTGGCAAAGCGCAAGGCCATGAGGTTTTGCACGGTTTCCTTGCCGAGGTAGTGGTCAATACGATAGATCGACGGCTCGGGGAAAATGCGGCCGATCTGTTCATTCAAGGCCTTGGCCGAGGCACCACTTTTACCAAGCGGCTTTTCCACAACAACGCGGGATTTTGGTGTCACCAGATTGTGGTTGCCGAGGCGCTCACAAATCGGCCCGAAGAGATCGGGCCCCACGGCCAGATAGAATACGCGAATGCGATCTTCCATGGGCTTCAGGACTTTCTCCAAGTCCTTCCAGCCCGATTCCTGGCTTGCTTCTGCCGCTACATAATCCAGGCGGTCAAGAAAACGTTTGCACATATCAGGTTTGCGCAGGTCTTCAGCCACATGGGCCTCAATGGCGGCCAAGGCAAAGGCGCGAAAGGCCTCGCGGGTCATGGCGCGGCGCGAGGAACCAATAATGCGAGCGGCAAGGGGGATTTGCCCCTGTAAATCCCGGTGGAAAAGTGCAGGCAGCAGTTTGCGCTGGGCCAAATCACCCGTGGCGCCGAAGACGATGAGATCGAAGACTTCGACAGGAATAGTTCGTGGCGTCATATTTTGTTACAATTCCAGTTTTGAGGTACGCTAATCAAAAGGGCGATCTACACGCCGATGGGAGCTTTTGCAATAATTCAATTCCACTGATTTATTGATTTTTTTTCGTGTCTGGGCGATGGATAGCGCGGGGCATTAACGGGAGAGAATAGGATGATTGTTTGCTGCGGCGAGGCGCTGATTGACATGTTGCCGCGCATCTCCAAGGACGGTGCCGCCGTTTACCAGCCTTTCAATGGCGGTTCCATTTTCAATACGGCCATTGCCCTGGGGAGGCTGGGAATCATCACCGGATTTTTCAGCGGAATTTCCACGGATTTCTTCGGCGACAGCCTGAAAGCCGGCCTGATGGCCAGCAATGTCGATCTGAAATACGCCAAGATCTGGGACAGGCCTTCAACCCTTGCTTTTGTAAAACTGGACAATGGCCAGGCGCGTTATTCCTTTTTTGATGACAATTCCGCTGGCCGGATGCTGACGAAAAAGGACCTTCCGAAGCTCGCTGCTGATGTCAACGCGTTGCATTTCGGCTCTATCAGCCTCATTCTGGAACCCGGCGCTTCGACCCTTGAAGCCCTGATGGCACGGGAGGCCGAGACCCGCGTGATCTGCCTTGATCCCAATATCCGCGAGAATGTGATCAAGGACCGCCGGGAATATCTGGAGCGGATCGGCCGACTCATTGCCATGTGCGACATTCTGAAAATATCCGATGAGGATGTGACCTGGATTACGGGTAAGACCGATCTGGCATCGGCGGCGCGAAAATGGCTTAACGCAGGCGCCAAGGTCGTGGTCATCACCAGGGGTGAAAACGGCATTGAAGCCTTCACCAAGGGCTTTTCAATCAAGCAGCCGTCCGTCAACGTCAAGGTGGCGGATACGGTGGGGGCCGGAGATACGTTTACCGCAGGTTTTCTTGCTTCCCTGCAAAGGGCGGGGAAACTCTCCAAAGCAGCCATCTCGTATCTAGACGAGACTTCACTGCGAAATGCCGTGAACTATGCGGCGCGGGCTGCCGCCGTTACGGTCTCGCGCGCCGGCGCTAACCCGCCCTGGGTTCATGAACTGCAGAATTAATGGAATTTCCTGTTGATGGCATCATCCCGCGTTTGAGCGAAGCCTTAACGCTTGGTTCTGCTGCAATTCTGGTGGCTGAGCCCGGGGCGGGCAAGACCACACGGGTGCCTTTGAAGCTGCTGGGAAGTTCCTGGCTCGGATCCAAAAAAATTGTCATGCTGGAACCGCGCCGACTGGCTGCGCGGGCCGCAGCCAAGCGCATGGCGGAAACCCTTGGTGAAGAGATTGGGGAAACGGTGGGCTACACGGTTCGTCTTGACCGCAAGGTTTCGGCGCGAACACGCATTGAAGTCGTCACCGAAGGCATTCTCACGCGGCGTTTGCAAAATGATCCCGAACTGAAGGACACGGGTTTTGTTATCTTTGACGAATTCCATGAGCGCAGTCTGGATGGTGATTTAGGTCTCGCTCTCACGCTGGATATGCGCCGGGGCCTGCGCGAGGATTTGCGCCTTCTCATCATGTCAGCCACGCTTGATACGACAAAGCTCTCTGAACACCTCCAGGGAGCATCAATCATCCACGCCACAGGCCGCATGTTTCCGGTTGAAACACGCTATCTCGACCGGACGACGCGGCAAACGATTCCCGCTGATGCTTGTACAGCCACGCAACGCGCGCTTCATGAACCCAAGCAAAGCATTCTAGTTTTCCTGCCGGGTGAAGCTGAAATTCGCCGGACGGAAGATATGCTCAACGGGGCAAATCTGCCGACAGATGTTGTGGTACGGCCACTCTACGGGGCCATGGATTTTGCCGAGCAGGATGCAGCACTCCATCCTGCACCTGAAGGAATGCGGAAAATCGTGCTGGCCACGACCATTGCGGAAACAAGTCTCACCATTGAAGGCATAGGCACGGTGATTGATACGGGTTTCAAGCGCAGTCCGCGATTTGATCCCGCCAGTGGTATGACCGCTTTGGAAACGGTGCGGGTCAGTTTGGCATCAGCGGATCAGCGGCGTGGCCGCGCTGGAAGATTGGGTCCAGGAATTTGCTATAGGCTTTGGCCGGAAGCAGAAACGCGGGCCCTTGCCGCCCATGACCAGCCGGAGATTCTAGTAAGTGATCTTACACCACTGGTATTGGAACTCGCGGCATGGGGGGTGAATGAGCCCTCCTCCCTGTCCTGGCTTGATCAACCGCCCGCAGCGGCTTTCTCGCAGGCGCAGGACCTGCTGAAGCGCTTAGAGGCCCTCGACAAGGATGGAAAGATCACGGCCATGGGAAGGGCGATGGTCAAGGTGCCGTTGCATCCCCGGCTCGCCCATATGGTGGTCAAGGGAAATGCCTTGGGTTCCGGGGAAGCGGCGTCGGAATTGGCAGCCTTTGTTTCGGAGCGCGATGGGCTGGGCCGCGATGCGGGGTGCGATATCGCCTCGCGGCTTGCAGCGACGCGTGGTTCGGCCCGCTCTCGCATGCAAGCATCAGCAAAACAGATCAGGCAAATCCTCAGTATCAAATCTGATGTGGCATCGGTTGGTGAAGGCGTGTTGATTGCCTTGGCGTGGCCAGATCGTATTGCGCAAAAGCGCGGGGGTGACCGGCGTTACCGAATGTCCGGTGGCGGTGGTGCAATACTCCCCGAGCATGATGGGCTGGCAAAACAGGATTTTCTTGCAATTGCCACAACCGATGGCGCTGCAGGTGACCAAAAGATTTTCTTGGCGGGCCCCCTCACCCTGCAAGAAATTGAAGCGCATTTTTCAAACCAGATCGAGCAGGTGGAAAATGTCGGGTGGGACGCGCGCTCGCAAAGTGTAGTTGCTGCGCGGGTAAGAAAGCTTGGCGCACTTGTCCTTGAGGAGCGTCCGCTTATGGCGGCTGACCCCGAAGCCATGGCCGATGCGATGAATAAGGGCATTGGTGAAATGGGTATCAGGTCCTTGCCCTGGACTGACGCTTCAAACAATTTTCGCGCACAGGTCCAGTTCTTGAAACGGCTCTTTCCGGAAGAGGCCTGGCCTGATCTCAGCGATGGCGCTCTCGCGCAAGACCTTAATGAATGGTTGAAGCCCTATCTCGCAGGCATTTCGCGGAAGTCCCATCTCGAAAGATTGGACATGCTCGCAATCTTGCGAGCTTTGGTTCCTCATGAGCTGCAACGACAAATAGATATCCTCGCCCCGCGCCGTATTGAGGTGCCATCAGGCGCCCATGTCGCTATAGATTATGAAACTGAAGGCGATCCTGTCATTCGGGTGCGGTTGCAGGAAATGTTTGGCCTTGCCAAAACGCCGACGATAGCCAAGGGCCGCGCCCAGCTCCGCATTGAATTGCTGTCGCCCGCAGGAAGACCGCTGGCCGTTACAAAATCTCTTGAAACCTTCTGGACCAATGGTTACCCAGATGTGCGCGCAGAACTGCGCGGCCGCTATCCCAAACATTCCTGGCCGGAAAATCCGCTTACGGCATCGCCAGCAAAGCCCCGAAAACTGAGGTAACAGTGCCGCTTGACCATTCGCCATGCCAATGCCAAACACCGCGCGCAATGACTGACACCGCCCATATCCGCAATTTCTCCATAATCGCCCATATCGACCACGGAAAGTCCACGCTGGCCGACCGGCTCATCCAGCTTTGCGGCGCGGTGAGCGACCGCGACATGGTTGACCAAATCCTCGACTCTATGGACCTGGAGCGGGAACGCGGCATCACCATCAAGGCCAACACCGTTCGCCTCGATTACACGGCCAAGAACGGCGAAAAATATGTATTGAACCTGATCGACACGCCGGGGCATGTGGATTTTGCCTATGAAGTGTCGCGGTCATTGGCGGCCTGCGAAGGCTCGCTTTTGGTGGTGGATGCCAGCCAGGGCGTGGAAGCGCAGACCTTGGCTAACGTCTATCAGGCGATCAACAACAACCATGAAATTGTGCCGGTTCTCAACAAGGTGGATTTACCCGCGGCTGAGCCGGAGCGCATCCGCCAGCAGATTGAAGATGTGATTGGCATTGACGCCTCTGAAGCGGTGTTGATTTCGGCCAAATCAGGGCTCGGTGTTCCTGATGTGCTTGAGGCCATCGTGCACCGCCTGCCCGCCCCCAAGGGTGACCGCAACAAGCCTCTGAAAGCGCTTCTCGTTGACAGCTGGTATGATTCCTATCTCGGCGTTGTGGTTCTTCTGCGCATTATTGATGGCGAGCTCAAGAAGGGCATGCGCGTCAAGATGATGGGCACGGGCGGCTCCTATCTTATCGACCGTGTGGGCGTCTCGCTCCCGAAGAAGGAAATGGTGGCAAGCCTTGGACCCGGCGAGATCGGATTTTTTACGGCGGCGATCAAACAGGTTGCCGATACACGGGTGGGCGATACGGTGACTGACGAAAAAAATCCAGCGGCGGAAGCGTTGCCGGATTTCAAGGAAGCGCAATCGGTGGTGTTTGCGGGATTCTTCCCTGTGGATGCTGCCAAGTTCGAGGACCTGCGTGAGGCCATGGGCAGGCTTCGCCTCAATGATGCAAGTTTCTCCTATGATATGGAAACATCGGCCGCTCTGGGCTTTGGTTTCCGCTGCGGGTTCTTGGGATTGTTGCATCTTGAAATCACCCGCGAACGCATCGAGCGCGAATTCAATGTGGACATCATCACCACGGCTCCAAGCGTTATCTATAAAATCAACCTGCGCAGCGGTGAACAGATTTCGCTGCACAACCCGGTTGATATGCCCGATGCAATGCTGATTGAATCCATTGAAGAGCCGTGGATTGAAGCGACGATTCTGGTGCCTGACGAATATCTGGGCTCCATCCTCAAGCTGTGCGAGGACCGGCGCGGGCGGCAGAAGCAGCTGACCTATGCGGGCAGCCGCGCCATGCTGATCTATGAATTGCCGCTCAATGAAGTGGTGTTTGATTTCTATGACCGGCTGAAATCCGTGAGCCGTGGCTATGCCAGCTTCGACTACAGGATGACCGATTATGAAAAGGGCGATCTGGTACGCATGGGCATTCTGGTGAATGGGGAGCCGGTTGATGCGCTGGCCATGGTGGTACACAGGGCGCGGGCCGAGCAGCGGGGCCGGGTGATGTGCGAAAAACTCAAGGAGCTGATTCCCCGGCACATGTTCCAAATCCCAATCCAGGCCACCATCGGCGGCAAGATCGTGGCGCGCGAAACGATTTCAGCGATGCGGAAAGATGTTACGGCCAAGTGTTATGGCGGTGATATCACGCGTAAGCGCAAGCTTCTGGACAAGCAGAAGGAAGGCAAGAAGAAGATGCGCCAGTTCGGCAAGGTCGAGATTCCTCAGGAAGCCTTCATTGCGGCGCTGAAGATGGATGAGAATTAGGCCGTAAACCCATTGATACGCAAGTTGCCCTTGACACACTGAAGTCCGCTTTCAACCAAAAAACGGCCATCCCTCAAATCTAACCAAAGTTCCGAGATGGGCCGAGGCTGTGTGAAAACGTCAGAGAACGTATCAAATTATGATTAAAGTCGAGCCGCCAAAATTTCAGCTTCAATGAAATCAATGCTTTAGCGAGTTGCAATTTTCTGAAATCAGGTAGATTTGCCCCAAATTTCGATTTGAATAACGTTTTCACACAGCCTCGGCCAATAGCCGAAGTTGCGGGCGTTCTTATCACTGTAGCTTCTATGAGGAATGGCCGATAATCTCCCTCTCTGACAGGAGAACCTACCGTGAACCGCCGCCTTGCCGCTATTCTTGTCGCCGATGTGGTCGGCTATTCCCGCCTTATGGCGGCGGACGAGGCGTTGACCCTCGCTGTGCTAAAGAAGCGACGGAAGAATATCGTCGAACCGCTAGTTCGCGAAAACGGGGGGCGGATCGTCAAGTTCATGGGCGATGGCGTATTGGTAGAGTTTCCCAGTGCCGTCAATGCGGTGCGCTGCGCTCTCGAACTTCAGAAGCGAATGGCTGACACGAACGCCGACCTGCCCGAGGGACGGCAGATTAGATTGCGCATCGGCATCAATCTCGGCGAAGTCGTTGGCGAGGGTACTGATATATTCGGCGATGGCGTAAATATCGCGGCTCGACTTGAGGCCATGGCCGAGCCCAGTGGCATTTGCATCTCGGGCAAGGTGCAGGAGGAGGTCCGCGGAAAAGTCGACTGCGCCCTGGAGGATATGGGCGAGCAGCCGCTCAAGAACATCGATCGGCCGGTGCGGGCATACCAGGTGAGAACGGGGCCTGGGGAAGAGGGCCCACTGCCGGCCGGGGCCGCCTCCAGGAAGCATTCGATCGCCGT
>CAZAMS010000043.1:0-7945 GCA_964486305.1 uncultured Aestuariivirga sp. | reverse complement strand
CCCGAAGTTTCACCTTTTTTCAGCAACTCCTGGGGCTTGAGGGTATATCATCCTGAAGAGGGCGTCATTGTCCGTCAGATGACAGAGCAAGGCCTGAAAGCCCAGATCATTTCTGGCGACTCGATGAACAACATTTAATGTGAACCCGCTTGATTTTCTTCACGCGGGTTTTTTATTGCGAAATGCTCAACTTCTGGCGATAGTTGTCTTATTGGCCCTCCCCATAAGGGGGAAGGGAAATTGCCTAATGAGGCGGCGTGATTAGAATTGCAAAAATAGTCTTCGGAGTTGCTTTGCTCTGCAGCATGAGCGCGTCAGCCTCAGCAGAGATTCTCATTGCAACCATTGGGCCCATGAAGGGCCAGTATGCAGCCCTTGGTGCGCAATTGCGCCGCGGGGCTGAGCTGGCTGTCACGGGCATCAATGCGGCAGGTGGTGTGAACGGCGAGCAACTGGTGCTTGAGGCGGTGGATGATGGCTGCGATCCCAAGCAGGCAATGGCCGTTGCCAATCAACTGGTGGCCAAGGGCGTGAAATTTGTGGCGGGCCACTATTGTTCCGGCTCTTCCATTGCGGCGGCAAAAATCTATGAGGCGGCGGGCATCGTCATGATCAGCCCCTCCTCCACCAATCCAAAATTCACGGAAGAAGGCGGCTGGAATGTTCACCGCCTGTGTGGCCGTGACGATGCCCAGGGCGCATTCGCGGGGCGCGCCATTGCCAAGGCCTATGCAGGAAAAAGTGTTGCCATTCTTGACGATGGTTCAGTTTATGGTTTGGGGCTTGCCATCATGTTCAAGAACGCACTCAATGGCGCTGGGCTAACAGAGACAGTGCGCGAAAGCTATAAGCCCGGTGCGAATGACTACAATGATCTCGTTCAAAAACTGCTGATTGCCAATGTTGAACTTATCTATATCGGTGGCTATGCCTTCGAAGCGGGCAGCATCATCCGGCAAATGCGCGATTTCGCCTCGTCAGCCGTTCTGGTGGGCGGAGATGCGCTTATGGTCGAACAATTTTGGGCAACCTCAGGAACGTCCGGTGAGGGCACGCTTGTGACCTTTGCGCCCGATGCGCAAAAATTGAACTCCGCACGGGCCGTGATAGAAGCCTTTAAGAGGGCGGATTACAATCCGGAGGGTTACACCTTGCACACTTATGCAGCTGTTCAGGCTTTTGCCCAGGCGGCAATCGCAACCCGCAGTGTCGATGGCCGTGCGCTCAGCCAGTGGTTACGGGCTGGAAGCAGTTTCAACACGGTTTTGGGAACCATGTCGCTTGATGCAAAGGGCGATGTCAACGAGCCAAGTTTCGCATGGTACAAGTGGTCCCAGGGCACGTATGCTGAGACCCAACCTTTCCCCGCAACAGCGAGCACACCATGAAAGCCTTTTTCGTCCAGATCAAATGTGAACTCGGCAAGTCCTATGCGGTCGCAACCGCCATCGCGGACGCGGAGATTGCCTCGGAAATCTATTCCACTGCTGGCTCTTATGATCTTCTCGTGAAGTTCTATCTCGAGGATGGTGAGGACGTCGGCCATTTTGTTTCCGAGAAGGTGCAACCCATTGCCGGGATCAGGGATACCACAACGATTATCACATTCAGGGCGTTCTGAATTGACGAAAATTCCAAGAGGTAGTTCATGATCCCGCGCTATTCACGACCCGAAATGACCAATATCTGGGAACCGCAGACGCGTTTCCGGATCTGGTTTGAGATTGAGGCCCATGCAGCCGATGCCATGGCAAAGCTCGGCATTGTGCCCAAGGCCGCGGCCAAGAAAATCTGGGCCATGGGCAAGGATGCCATTTTCGATGTGGCACGCATTGATGCAATCGAGGCAGAAACCAAGCACGATGTCATTGCCTTCCTGACCCATCTTTCAGAAATTGTGGGACCGGACGCGCGCTTCGTGCATCAGGGCATGACCTCGTCGGATGTGCTCGACACCTGCTTCAATATTCAATTGGTGCGGGCCGCCGATGTCCTCATTGCCGACGTTGACGGCTTGCTTGCCGCACTGAAGCGCCGCGCGAAGGAACACAAGAATTCCGTTTGCATCGGACGCAGCCACGGCATTCATGCGGAGCCCACAACGTTCGGGGTGAAGCTTGCCATTTCTTTCGCGGAGTTTACGCGCTGCCGCGCGCGGCTTTTGGCCGCTCGTGCGGAAGTGTCGACGTGTGCCATTTCCGGGGCTGTCGGGACCTTCGCCAATATCGATCCCAAGGTCGAAGAGTATGTAGCGAGAAAGCTCGGCCTCACGCCGGAACCGGTTTCAACCCAGGTGATCCCGAGGGATCGCCACGCCATGTATTTCTCCATCCTGGCCGTTGTTGCGAGTTCCATTGAGCGGTTGGCCACCGAAATCAGGCATCTGCAACGGACCGAAGTGCTGGAGGTCGAGGAATATTTCTCGCCGGGGCAAAAGGGTTCCTCGGCCATGCCCCACAAGCGCAATCCGGTGCTGACCGAAAATCTAACCGGTCTTGCGCGGCTGGTGCGTTCCGCCGCCGTTCCTGCCCTTGAAAATGTGGCGCTATGGCATGAGCGCGATATTTCCCACTCCTCAGTTGAGCGTGGTATTGGGCCTGACGCCACCGTGCATCTGGATTTCGCTCTAAAGCGCCTCACCGGCGTCATCGACAAGCTGCTGGTCTATCCGGAAAACATGAAGCGCAATCTGGACCGCCTCGGTGGCCTCATTCACTCCCAGCGCATTCTGTTGGCGCTGACCCAGAAAGGCATGAGCCGAGAGGCCTCCTATGCCGCCGTACAGCGCAATGCCATGCCAGTGTGGCGCGGCGAGGGAAATTTTCTCGATCTGCTCATGAAGGATAAAGAAGTTTCCGCCCATCTCAAGCCAGTGGAACTGAAAGCCCTCTTCGATCTCGGGTATCACACAAAACATGTGGATACGATCTTCAAACGGGTCTTTTCATAATTTAGCTCAAAAAATCTAATTAATATATTGATATTGCTTACTAAAATATATTTCTCCCAAATTTCCTTTCTTGAGGTTGACCTTGCCTCTCGACTCTGGCGAGTTAACCTACATGGACCTCATTACAGATACAAAGTCGCTGGCGGCGCTGTGCAAAGCGTTGGCGCATGAGACTTTCGTGTCGGTTGACACGGAATTCATGCGCGAAACCACCTATTGGCCAGACCTCTGTCTCATTCAAATCGCGGGGAGCGAAATCAACGGCCTGATTGATCCCATGGCGGAAGATCTTGACCTCAAGCCCTTCTTTACGCTGATGAACAACGAGAAAGTCCTGAAAGTTTTCCATGCGGCGCGGCAGGATGTAGAAATCATGGTGCATCTCGCGGGCACGGTGCCGCATCCGATTTTTGATACGCAGATTGCCGCCATGGTCTGCGGCTTCGGGGACCAGGTGAGCTATGAAGCCATCGTGCGCAAACTGGCCAAGGCTCAGATCGACAAGTCTTCGCGCTTTACCGACTGGTCGCGGCGCCCTCTTACGGAGAAACAGCTAATCTACGCCCTGTCGGATGTCACGCATCTGCGCACGGTTTATGAAAGGTTGAAACTTGAGCTTGATGCCAATGGCCGCGAACCCTGGCTGGCGCAGGAAATGGACATTCTGACGGCAATCGAAACCTATCGCACCGAACCCCAGGATGCGTGGAAACGCATCAAGGTCAGGCTCAAGTCAAAGAAGCAACTTGCCGTTCTCATTTCCGTTGCCGGTTGGCGCGAGCTGGAAGCGCAGGAAAAAAATGTGCCGCGCTCGCGCGTGATCAAGGACGATGCGGTTGCTGAAATCGCAATGCAAATGCCGCAGACGAAAGAGGCGCTTGGCCAGTTGCGGGCGCTTCCACGGGGGATGTCCACTTCGCGTGTCGGCGACAATTTGATCCGGGTCGTCACGGAAGGCCTGGAGCGCGATCCTCTCACCCTGCCCCACACAAACTGGGGCCGCGATGAAACTTCTGAATCAACACAGGCCGCAGCTGAGATTTTGAAGCTTGCGTTGAAGGTTGTGTGCGAGCGCGAAGGACTGGCGCCAAAACTCGTGGCCAATACGTCTGACATTGAGGCTGTTGCCGAAAGTGATGAGGCGGATGTCCCGCTCATGCATGGCTGGCGGCGCGAGGTGTTTGGCAATCTGGCGCTGCAATTAAAACGCGGCAAGGCGATGATCGGGTTCAAGGATGGACGCGTGGTGATTGTACCCGCGGGGAATTAAGCAATCACAACTTTTGCAATTCTTCCCATTTCAGATGCGAGTCCAGCAAGGCGCTTTTCCACGCGCTCGCCCATCAGGTCCTGCAATTTTTTTGGCAAGATGAGCTGGAGGGTTTTTCCTTCTGCCATCTTGAGCCCGATGCGCGGCAGCATGCCGGGCATGGCGGCTGACAGGATATAGGCAAGGCGGAAGATGGAACTCAAGAGATGGGCCCGCATCATCTGGCTGTCATCGAGCAGGTTCACCAGTCCGTCGCCCATGTCTTCGCCTTCGTAACGGTAAAAAATGGTAAGTGCCAGGAACACGCGTCCCGGATGATCAATGCCGACAAAAGCGGCCTGCGAAATCATGCCTAGGGACCGCTCGGCGCGGTAATCGGGGTGGGCCCGCCAGCCAATATCGGCGAGCAGGCAAGCGGCATAGCGCAACCGGGTTTCATCTTCTGTCTCCTTGAAACCAGAGCCTCCGAAAAGCTGATCGGTCCAGTCACAAAGTTCCAGCTCATGCTCTGGTGACCTGGCATAACGCCGGGTGAAATCCCAACAGGATGAGAGAAGCGCATCCGCCTGCATTTTGCGGCGCGGCAGTTTTGAATAGAGAAGGCCCTCACGTACGCCATAGACCGAAGAAACTACGTCCGTCGCTTTTCCCTTGGCCAGCAAACGGTCAAGAACCAGGGCGCCATAGGGCAAAGTGTCGGACCGGCTGCGCGAGACTTCACGCACATCCCTCAGCGAGGATGAAGAAAGTCCAGATACCAGATCGGCCACGGCGGAAGCCTGTTGCCGCGTCATTGCGTAATGGTGCAGCACATGCAGGGGATATTTGTTCTGCGCCATGTGAAGCCGTGCCAAATTTCGCCAGGTTCCGCCCACGGCATAGAACGTGCGGCCCTTCAGGTTCGCCAGAAGCGTTGCCTTCTCAAGATACTCATCGACAATTTCCTTGGCCCGCTTGATTGAGCCACCCGACATGTCGATCAGGCGCAAGGGACCGATCGGCAGGGTAACGCCATCGCGCAATTTTCCGTCCTGCACATCAATGAGTTCAAGCGAACCGCCGCCCAGGTCACCCACAATGCCATCAGCCTCGGGGATGCCTGCGATTACGCCCAGGGCCGCGTAGCGTGCCTCTTCCTTGCCGGTCAGGATATTGATCCCGACGCCAATCGCTTCTTCCGCGCTTTCTATAAAGGCAGGGCCATTTTCAGCTTCGCGCGCGGCGGCGGTTGCCACCGCAAAAACCTGTTTCACACCGATCTGCTTGGCCAGCGCGCGAAAACGGCGCAGCGCCAAAAGGGCGCGGGCTATTCCGCTATCGGCCAGTTTTCCAGTGATGGCCACGCCCTTGCCGAGGCCACACAGGATTTTTTCATTGAACACGGGCGTCGGCGAGCGGCGCAGGCCGTCATAGACCACAAGGCGAACGGAGTTTGAGCCGATGTCCACAACGGCCACGGGTCGATAGGTCGGTGGTTCTGTTCTAAAGCCCTTGTGCCAACTCACTTCCGAACCCTGGACTTTCTCTTGGAGGCAAAACTTTCGCCCGCCACACTACCTTTCAGTGAGCGGCCACGTCCAGAGAGAGAGGGGTTATTCATGAAATAATCATGGGCATTGAATGGTGCTTCATTTGCTCCCGGCACCACGCGCTGGGCTGAGCCATCGGACAAAAGGTTCCAGCTCTGCTGGTTGTCCTTGAAATTCACCACCATGATCTGATCCTGGATTTGCTCATGCACGGTGGGGTTTTCGATGGGGATGAGCGTTTCCACGCGGCGGTGCAGGTTGCGCGGCATCAAATCGGCAGAGCCGATATACACAAGGGCCTTGGCATGAGGCAATCCATGCCCTGCACCAAAGCAAATAATGCGCGAGTGCTCGAGAAAACGCCCGATGATGCTCTTCACCCGAATGTTGTCCGAAAGGCCCGGCACCCCGGGGCGCAAGCAGCAAATGCCACGCACCACAAAATCAATTTGAACACCGGCCTGGCTTGCCTTGTAAAGCGCATCAATAATGCCGGGATCAACCAGCGAATTGAACTTGCCCCAGATGTGCGCTGGCCTGCCCGCCTTCGCATGGGAAATTTCATTCTCAATATGGTGCAGCAGCATTGGCTTCAAATTTATTGGTGAAAGCGAGAGCTTTTCCAGGTCTTCCGGCTGGGCATAGCCAGAGATGAAGTTAAACAGCCGCGCTGCATCTCGGCAAAGGGCCGGATCGCACGTGAAGAACGAAAGGTCCGTATAGATCTTTGCCGTAATCGGGTGGTAGTTTCCGGTGCCATAGTGAACGTAGCTACGCATGTTAGTGCCTTCACGGCGCACCACCATGGAAACTTTCGCATGGGTTTTGAGCTCAATAAAACCGAACACCACCTGCACGCCGGCCCGTTCCAGATCGCGGGCCCACTGAATATTGGCCTCTTCATCAAAGCGGGCCTTGAGTTCCACCAAAGCCATGACGGATTTGCCCGCTTCGGCGGCCTTGGCGAGCGCTGCAACGATGGGCGAGTTGTTTGAAGTGCGATAGAGCGTTTGCTTGATTGCCACCACATTTGGGTCGCTCGCAGCCTGCAGCACAAATTGCACGACGACATCAAATGATTCGTATGGATGATGGACCACAAAGTCCTTTTGCCTGATGGCGGCAAAGCAATCGCCGCCGTGGTCACGCACGCGCTCGGGGAAACGTGCCATATAGGGCGTAAATTTCAGGTCGGGCCGTTCATCAAGGATTAGCTGCTTGGTGTCGGCATAGCCGACAAGACCCTCGCAGGTGACCGTCACATCTTCGGTCACATCCAACTGGTCGGCAATAAATCCGCGAATGCCCGATGGGCAATCGGCATCCACTTCCATTCGGATAACCGAACCGCGGCGACGGCGTTTCAGAGCGCTCTCGAACACGCGCACGAGGTCTTCGGCCTCTTCCTCGATTTCAATGTCACTGTCCCTGATGATGCGAAACAGGCCCTGGCCCAGGACATCGTAGCCCGGGAACAATTTCGGCAGGAAAACCCGCAACATGTGTTCCAGCGAGATGAAGCGCGGGCTAGATCCCGGCAGGCGGATGAAACGCTCAAGCTGCGGCGGGATGGGAAGCAGCGCATTCATGATGCCCCCGTCGCGCCGGCGTTTCAGTTCCAGTGCAATAATGAAGCCGCGATTGAGAATGAAGGGAAAGGGATGGGCGGGATCGATGGCGATGGGTGTGACGATGGGAAGAATATGTTCGAGAAATCGGTTGTCGAGCCACTTGTGCTCATCGTGGGTCAGGTGTTCCTCATCTACAATGGTAATGCCATTTTCAGTCAATTCACTTTTCAGCTGCAACCAGCGCCGGTCCTGTTCGGCCATCAGTTCCTGGGCAAATTTCCGAATTTTCTCAAGTTGCTCTTCCGGGTTCAGGCCATCGGGGCTGATTTCCACCATTTGCTCGCGGACCTGGCCCACGAGGCCTGCGACGCGAACCATGAAAAACTCGTCGAGATTGTTTCCGGAAATGGAGAGAAAGCGGAGGCGCTCCAGCAGGGGGTGGTGACGGTTGCGGGCCTCTTCCAGAACCCGCATGTTAAAGGCCAGCCAGGACAGCTCGCGATTGAAAAAGCGCTGGGGATTATCCAGTCCAATGATCAAGGCGGGTTCAAGTGGCAGCATTTCGTTCATCGGGCAATCCTTAAAATTTAACGGATAATAGGCCCATATGACAGTTTGGTGAAAG
>CAZAMS010000042.1:0-2365 GCA_964486305.1 uncultured Aestuariivirga sp. | reverse complement strand
TAGAGCACGGCCATGTCGCGGGCGTGATAGGTCACACCATCATCCTGCTTGTAGGCACTTTCATGTTCCTCATCGACGACGATAAGCCCCAGTTTTTTCCACGGCAGAAAAAGGGCTGAACGCGCACCGACAACGATTTTTGCTGCACCGCTCGCAACACCACGCCAGACACGTTCCCGCTCTCTGGGCCGCATGTCGGAATGCCACTGGGCGGGTTCACAGGCGAAACGGGTTTCGACGCGGGCGATGAATCCGGCGGTCAGCGCAATTTCGGGAAGCAACAGTAAAACCTGCCCACCGGAGGCAAGTGCCGCCGCCATGGCCTCGAAATAAACTTCGGTCTTGCCTGAACCCGTAACACCATCGAAGAGCATGACTTTTGCACTGCGCGATGTAACGACGGCGCGAAGCTCCTGGGCGGCAAGTTGCTGCTGTTTGGAAAGCTTGAGGCCACCGGCATTCAGGTCAGGCGCCTGGAATGCCCTGTGGGCGGGGAGCGCCACGGCTTCGAGCGCCCCTTCCTTGGTCAAAGATTTCACCACAGATGTGCCAACCCCTGCGGCCTTGGCCAATTCGGAAAGGCGCATGGCAAAGCCTTCGGCGGCGACATCCAGAACCCTCTGGCGTTGCGGAGTCATGCGGCGGATTTTATGGCCTGAGGTGCGATAGGCGATTTGCCGCTTTGCTTCTTCAAAAGCGCTGGGGCAACGCAGCACCATGCGCAGCACATTGCCCTTGGGCTCGACATAATAATCGGCCAGCCAATCGACGAACTTGCGGTGCATTTCGCCCATGGCGGGCATGTCGAAACGGGAGATGACGTCGCGGAGCTTGGTGCCTTCAGGGGCTTGGGATTTCAAGACCCATGCAACGCCGATCAGGGTGCGGGGGCCGAGGGGCACAAGGACATAGCAACCCTCTTCCAGCGTCATTCCAACCGGAATCCGGTAGGAATAGGGGCCTTCCAGGGCCAGCGGCAACAGCACATCGGCAATGGGGTGGGAATCGGGAATCATGCTCTTGGAATAGTCTTGGACGGAAAGGCCCGCCAGTCTTATATCACGCGTGCCATGCAGCATACGACCGTTCAACCCGCCAGAGTTCATGCCCGCGAGATCGTCTATTGGGAGCCCATCCAGCTGGCCCAACGCTTGCGGGGACAGGCGTATCTCACCCTGTTTGAAAGTACCATGCGACAGGAAAAGCTGGGGCGCTATTCGTTTCTGGCGTGCAATCCGTCGTCAACCCTGAAAGTCGAGAATGGCCAGACCTTGCTGGATGGTGTTGTGCAAGACGAAGCGCCGCTTGCAATATTGGATAAAATACTAAGCCGTAACCGCATGCCGAAACTGGCGGGCTTGCCGCCGTTTCAAGGCGGTCTCGCCGGCTACATTGGCTATGATTTTGGCCGCAGCCTGGAGCCGCACACGCGCCTGCCTGACTTCCCGTCGCTGTGTCCCGTTCTCATGCTGCATGTCTATGATGTGGGCATTGCCTTTGATCACCTGCAAGAGCGGGCATGGATTATATCAACTGCAGGTGAGCAACCCGCCGATGAAATGGAAGACTTACTGAAACGTAAACCATCTCTAATGGGGTCTTCAACAATCGGGAACTGGTCTTCCAATTTCATCCGTGAGACATATGAAGCGGCGGTCGCCCGCACGATTGAATATATTCTGGCCGGTGATATTTTTCAGGCCAATATTTCGCAATGCTTCAGTGCGAAGATTCCTGATGGCTTTGACGCGCTTGCATTCTACAAGCGCCTGCGGTCCTCGAACCCCGCAACGTTTTCGGCCTTCCTTGATTACGGTGACGTGCAAATTGCCTCGAGTTCGCCTGAGCGGTTGCTGAGCTTTGATGGCACGACAGTTGAGGCGCGGCCGATCAAGGGCACGCGGCGGCGTGACCCCAATCCAGCATTAGATGCGGCCCTTGTGGCGGAGCTTGCTTCAAGCCGCAAAGACCGGGCCGAGAATGTGATGATTGTCGACTTGCTGCGCAATGACCTGAGCCGTGTCTGTGCGCCGGGCAGCGTGCGGGTGCCAGTGCTGTGCGGTTTGGAAAGCTATGCATCGGTGCATCATTTGACCTCCGTGGTGACAGGTGAGTTGAAGTCCGACAAATCCGTTGGCGATTTGATTACGGCGATTTTCCCCGGCGGCTCGATCACGGGCGCACCCAAGATCCGCGCAATGGAGATGCTCGGCGCGCTCGAGCCCGTGGCACGTGGCCCGTATACGGGTGCGGCCGGCTGGATCGGCCCCGATCGCGCGATGGCCACCAGCATCCTCATCCGCACGTTCGTGGCGGATGGCACCACGCTCAGCCTGCACGTCGGTGGCGGCATGACGTGGCGCAG